>JAEZZU010000210.1 GCA_023418355.1 Pseudomonadota bacterium
CCACCAAGGGCGACCAGATTCTGGACCGCACGCTCTCCAAGGTGGGTGGCAAGGGCCTGTTCGTCAAGGAACTGGAAGTGGCGCTGGAAGAAGGCCGTGCCCACATCGCCGTGCACTCGCTCAAGGATGTGCCCATGGACATGCCCGAAGGCTTTGCATTGGCCTGCGTGATGGAGCGTGAAGACCCCCGCGACGCTTTTGTTTCGCCCAAATACGACAGCCTCGACGAACTGCCCCAGGGGGCCGTGGTCGGCACCTCCAGCCTGCGCCGCCAGGTGCTGCTGCAGGCCCTGCGCCCGGACCTGAAGATCGAGCCCCTGCGCGGCAATCTGGACACCCGCCTGCGCAAGCTGGACGAGGGCCAGTACGACGCCATCGTGCTGGCTGCAGCTGGCCTCAAGCGCCTGGGCCTGCACGCGCGCATCCGCACCATCTTCGATGAAAAACAGATGATCCCCGCCGCCGGTCAAGGCGCGCTGGGTATTGAAATCCGCACCGACCGCCAGGACCTGGCCGAGGCGCTGGCTCCGCTGGCGCACATGCCCACCTGGCTGCGTGTGGCGGCCGAGCGTGCCGTGAGCCGTGGCATGGGCGGCAGCTGCTCCGTGCCACTGGCCGCGCACGCGGTGCTCGACGGCATGCAAATGCATCTGGATGCCGCCTGGGGCGACCCCGAAGGCGTACAGCCGCTGGTGCGTGTGCAGCAAAGCGCCACTGTGACCACGCTGGCACAGGCCGAAGCACTGGGCGCTGCCGTGGCTGCCCAGCTGCAGGCTCAGGGCGCCAAAGTGCAGTCCCACTGATTCCCGCCGCCATGCCGACCGTGGTCGTCACCCGCCCGCAGCCTGATGCCGCGCTGTGGGTGCAGCAACTGCAGGATGCAGGCCTGAACGCCTGCGCCCTGCCCATGCTGGTGATTGGCCCCAGCCGCAGCCCGGCTGCCATCGCCGGCCTGCAGCAGGCCCTGCAACAGCTGCCGCACTACCACGCGCTGATGTTTGTCAGCGCCAATGCCGTGCGCCACTTCTTTGCCGCGCTGCATGCCCAAGGTGTGACGCCTGCGCCGCACACCCGGTACTGGTCCCCCGGCCCCGGCACCAGCAAGGCATTGCTTGCACAAGGAATTTCTGCGCAAAGCCTTATCCAGCCTGCGCCAGATGCTTCGCAATTTGATTCTGAAGCGCTCTGGGCACAGGCCCGCCACCACATTCAGGCTGGTGAGCGCGTGCTCATCGTGCGCGGTGGTGATGGCAGCCAGGCTGCTGGTCAGGGCCGCCAGTGGCTGAGCGAGCAGCTGCAGCAGCATGGCGTGCAGGTGGACTTTGTCTCGGTCTATGAACGCCAGGCTCCAGATGTCACCCCTGACCTGCTCGCACAGATCCAGCACCTGCGGGCGCAACAGGCGCTGTGGCTCTTCAGCAGCTCCGAATGTGTGCAACATTTGGTGCGCTGCCACAGCGACTGGTCCTGGCAGGCGCATACTGCTCTGGTCACCCATCCACGCATTGCCGGGCAGGCACGACAGGCAGGTTTTGGCCAGGTGATCGAGAGCCTGCCTGCCGTGCATAGCATTGCGGCGTCGATAAAATCCCTTGCATGACCTCTTCTGACGGCACCCCTACCCCTTCGCAAGCAGCTCCTGTGGAGCCGCAATACGCCCCCCGCCCCGCCACCCCTGGCTGGACCTGGCTGTCTCTGGTGATAGGTGCTGCAGGCCTGGGCTGCAGCGTCATGCTGTGGCAGAAAGTCGATGGCATGCAGGAGCAGCTGGCGCGTCAGACTGCGGATGCCGCCACACAGGCCACAGAAGCCCGGGCGCTGGCACGTGAATCCCAGGATCTGGTGCGTGACGCCAGCGCCAAGCTCTCCGTCATGGAAATGCGCGTCAACGAAGTCAGCCTGCAGCGCGGGCAGCTCGATGCTCTGGTGCAGAACCTGACACGCTCGCGCGACGACACCTTGCTGGTAGACATTGAATCTGCCATCCGCATGGCCCAGCAGCAGGTACAGCTGACGGGCAGCGCTGAACCACTGGTCGCTACGCTGCAAAGCAGCATCAAGCGCATTGAGCGTGCCGCCCAGCCGCGTCTGGCACCGGTGCAGCAGGCCATGGAAAAGGATCTGGAGCGGCTGGCCCAGATCAAGGTCACCGACACGGCCAGCCTGCTGGCACGCATTGACGATGTGGTGCGCATGGTGGATGACATGCACGTCAAGAACAGCCCCCCCGTACCCAAGGAACTGCGCCAGCCGCTGCGTACTGCGCCTGAACCTGATGCCTCGGGCACGGAGGAAGTCTCCAGCCCTGCGCAATGGCAGTGGTGGGTGAACTGGGGCCACCGCATCTGGTTTGGCGTGCGCGAAGAAGCTCGTGATCTGCTGCGCGTCAGCCGCATCGACAACCCCGATGCCATGCTGATGGCCCCCGAGCAGGCTTTCTTTGTGCGCGAGAACATCAAGCTCAAGCTGCTCAATGCGCGCCTGGCCATTCTGGCGCGCCAGTTTGATGCTGCGCGCGCCGACATTGGCGCTGCACAGGCCGCACTGGGCAAGTACTTTGACAGCAATTCCCGCCGCATTCACCAGGCCCAGGCCGTACTGGCGCAGCTGCAGGCCCATCTGCAGGCCAGCCAGCAGCCTTCGCTGGACGATACGCTGACTGCCCTGTCCACGGCTGCTGCCGCACTCTGAAAGGAGAGATGCCCATGATCCGTGCAGCACTGTGGTTTGTCGGTCTGTTTGCCCTGGCCGTTTCGATTGCCCTGTTTGCAGGCAACAACCAGGGCATGGTCAGCCTGTTCTGGTCGCCCTACCGTGTCGATATCTCGCTGAACATGCTGCTGCTGGCGCTGCTGGCCACATTTGCCATCGGCTATGCCGCACTGCGTGCCTTTTCCGTCCTGCTCATGCTGCCGCAGAACGCCAAACGCTGGCGCCAGCAGCAAAAAGAGCGCCAGATGTACCAGGCCTTTGTCGAGAGCTTTTCGCACCTACAGGCGGGCCGCTATGTGCGCGCCAGCAAGTCGGCACAGACCCTGCTCAAGCTCAGCGACGAGCTGCGCAACGAACACGCCAAGGTGCCGCAGGACTCGACCCTGCGCGCCATTGCCCACATGTTTGCCGCCGACAGCGCCCACGCCCTGCGCAATGTGGAAGAGCGCGAGGCCCACTACGCTCAGGCTCTGGACGATGTGCCGCTCAACGGCACGCTGGCGCAGCAGGAAGTGCGTGAAGGTGCGCAGATGCGTGCGGCTCGCTGGGCGCTGGATGACCGTGACCCGCAGGAAGCCCTGCGCCGTCTGGAGCAGCTCGCACCCGGTGCCAAGCGCCGCACCATGGCCTTACGCATCAAGCTCAAGGCCGGCCGTCTGGCGCGTGAAGTACAGACCTCGCTGGAGACTGCGCGCCTGCTGTACAAGCATGGCGGCCTGTCGCAGGAAGCGGCCAGCGGCATGATCCGCGGCCTGCTGCAGGAGCAGCTGCATGACACCTACGACAGTGCCCAGGTGCAGCAGCTGTGGAGCAGCCTGCCCAGCGTGGAACGCCAGGATGCCGACATTGTGCTGAGCTTTGCCCAGCAGTGGCTGCAGGTGGGCGGCGACAGTGCCACCGCACGCAGCTGGCTGCTGCCACTGTGGGAGCGCTATGCAGATGCCCCCAGACAGATGCATGCAGGCCAGCAGCGACGTCTTTTCCTGTGCCTGCAGCAGGCGCTGGAAGACCTGGATGCCGACTGGCTGGCACGCATTGAATCTGCCCAGCGCGCTGCACCGCAGGACCCGCTGCTGCAGTATCTGGCCGGCATGGCCTGCGTACAGCGCCAGCTGTGGGGCAAGGGCGAGCAGCTGCTGCGCCAGGCTCTGCAGCGTCTGCAGGAACCCGCGCTGCGCGCCCAGAGCTGGAAAGCCCTGGCCCTGCTGGCCGAGCAGCGCGAAGACCAGGCAGCTGCAGCCCACGCCTGGCGTGAAGCAGCGCTGCAACAGACCGCATGACTTTCAAAACCATAGCTACCAAGGCTTTATGCACCTGCGCTGGAACCTGTTCTGGTGCAAAACAATGCCCCACCCTGACTGATGCAGAGGTGGGGTCGCTAAAATCCTTGGTAATCCGTCATTTCAGCTACTAGCTACCAGACGGCATCCCGCAAGCAGGATGCCGTTTTCATTTGCGAATCCGCCATGAGTGAATCCATTGCCCAGCCAGGCCTGAACAGCCTGTCCAAATCCTTTGAACCTGCCGCCCTGGAAGCCCACTGGGGCCCCGAATGGGAAAAGCGCGGTTATGGCGCTGCAGGCGTGCGCGGCACCGGCAAACCCGACGCCAGCCAGCCTGCGTTTGCCATCCAGCTGCCACCACCCAATGTGACGGGTACGCTGCACATGGGCCACGCGTTCAACCAGACCATCATGGACTCGCTGACGCGCTACCACCGCATGAAGGGCTACAACACGGCGTGGGTGCCCGGCACGGACCACGCAGGTATCGCCACACAGATCGTGGTGGAGCGCCAGCTGCAGACGCAGGGCGTGAGCCGCTACGACCTGGGCCGCGACGAGTTCGTCAAGAAGGTCTGGGAGTGGAAGGAAAAATCCGGTAACACCATCACCACCCAGATGCGCCGCATGGGCGATACCGTGGACTGGAGCCGCGAATACTTCACCATGGATGACAAGCTGTCCAAGGTAGTGACCGAGACCTTTGTGCGCCTGTACCAGCAAGGCCTGATCTACCGCGGCAAGCGCCTGGTGAACTGGGACCCCGTGCTGCAGTCTGCCGTGTCGGACCTGGAAGTGGAAAACCAGGAAAAAGACGGATCGCTGTGGCACATCGCCTACCCGCTGACCGATGGTTCTGGCCAGCTGGTGGTGGCCACCACCCGCCCTGAAACCATGCTGGGCGACGTGGCCGTGATGGTTCACCCCGAGGATGAGCGTTACAAGCACCTGATCGGCAAGACCGTGACCCTGCCTCTGGTGGGCCGCGAAATCCCGATCATTGCCGACGAAT
>JAEZZU010000351.1 GCA_023418355.1 Pseudomonadota bacterium
TCCAGAGCTAATGGCCGTTTCTTCGTCCCCCTCTGTCGGTGTCGATGTGACGGGGGTTGCGGGCTTGGCGTTGGCTTCGTTGATGGCTTCTACCAGCGTCCCCTGAGCGGTCGTGCTAAGACTTGCCAGCTGGCCGATCTTTGCGACCTGATCTTTTTCGGCTTTTGTGTAGTCCTCGGAGCTAAGTCCTTTGCCCGCGATCTTATCGACTTTTTTAGCCAGCGCCTCGCTTGTGTCTCGCTTATGCGCCTCAAAGTCTGCTGTGGCCACTTTACCCGCAAGCTTGCCCGCCATGTCTGACGCGTCTGCCTTGGCATCGATCTTGAGCTGCAAGTCTTTTTTGGCTGCATCGATCCCCTCGCTCAGCTCCACCTTAGTTGCCTTGCTGGCAAGCTCATTGACGACTTTCGCGCTAAAATCACCTTGATTTCCGAGTGCTGCCGCCAGCTCGCCGAGCGTGTCGAGAGCCTCCGGAGCCGTCCCGATGAGGTCTTTGATTTTGCCATCGACATAGGTCTTATCAGCCTTGTCTCGCTTGATGCCTGCGACATCCGTAACGAGCTGACCTGACTCTAAACCTCTGATCGTTTCGATCATCTGGTTATGCTGCGCATGATCTTCAGTCGCTTGCTGATGGTCCTTAGATGCCTGCGCATGTCGCTCTCGCTCTGACGTAACTCTTTGTAGCTCAGCATCTTGACGCGCTTTCTCGGCGCTTTCTCTGGCGAGTGCTGCGCTTTCTCTTAGGGCCTCCGCCTCAACCCTTTGCGCCTCCGCTGTAACAATGCCATCCCGAATTTTTTGAGCTTCTTGATGGCTTTCTTCAGCTTTTGTCGAGCTGAGACTAGCAGCCTGAGAAGAGCCTTCTGCAGCAGCAGCACTTTGCGCCGCTGCATCTTTGCTCGCGTTTGCCTGCATCTCGCTTTGAGCCGCTTTGCCTGCTGAGCTCTCAGCTTCAAGGGCAGCCTCTGAGGCGTTAACTGCAGAGGCCACAACTTGTATCACTACGCCTTTTGCAGCTCCCGCTGCAACTTCAGCCTCTGTCGCTTTTTCTGCGGCAGAGGCCGCGCTTGATGAGGCAGCAGCTTGGCTTAGTCCCGCTTGCCTCTGAGCTTCTTCAGCACCTGATTTGCACTCACAAGCCAGCTTCTGGCACTCTTTCGCTTGTGCTAAGCTCTCAGCAGCAGCTGATGCGCTTTGACCTGCAGCGGTCTCACTTCGACGCGCAGCCTCGGCAACATTTGAGACACCTTCAGCAACTTGATTCGCTCTTTGGACCGCAGCGTTAACGTTTTCAATCGACTTATCGATAGCGACTTTTTCTTCGGCAATTTTCGCTGCCGCATCGCTTGCTGTCTGCGCACTCTGCGCAGCATTTTGAGCCTGTGCATCAATTTCAAGCTTTGTCGCTTTCGCTTCGGCTTCAATTTTTCTGACCGTGTCAACGCTGGCGGACGCAGCTATAGCAAATGACTTTGCGGCCTCAGCGCTCTGCGCCGCCGCATCTTTATAGCCCGCAGCTTCTTTGACGATTTTAGTGATGACGCCGTATTCCGACGTCGAATCAATATTGCTCAAGTCTCTATCGGTTGGCTCACACTCAAATGTATAGCGCTGCGATGAGAGCACTGTGCCATCGTCAAGCGTCAGAGTCACGTCACCAGTTATGGTACCTGCAGCAACAAGAGCTTGGTCTGCCAAGATGAAGCTGACCTTATCGCCTTTGATTGTGGCAAGGTGGACGATCGTATGCCCGTCGGGTTTCGTCACAGAGTATTGCGCCGTTGCCCCAGGTGGGATCTTGAAAATAGCACCAGTACGATCTATTAAAGTGACTTCAAATTCGCGGCTCTGCGCATCTCCTTGCTTTGCCGCTTCAAGCTTTTTTAGATCATTTGCGTATAGGCTTAGCGTCACTGGGTATGTTACTTTCATTCGCCACCTCCCTAGTTTTTAAGTGCTCTTCGAGCTCTTTGATTTGCGCTTCTTTAATCGCGAGGTCCACGCACAGATCGCTAATTTTGCGACTGAGATATTCAATTACGTGGTCTATATTCACCCGCACGGGAGCTTCCATTAGACTTCCTCCCATACTTCAGGCATGGATTCTGGCGAGTAGCGGTTCCCATTGATTTTTGAAACGCGCAAAATGCCGTCTGGGAAACGGACTCGATCACCTTCCTTATAGCCTTCTGAGTAATCATTTTGAGGTTCCCAATTGATCTCAGGTTCTGGAGGGCCTAGTTTCGTCCAAATACCTGGGCGAACCTTAGGGTTTTTCTTCTCCGCAATATTCGAGGCTCCGTCCAGGGAGCGTCTTGCTCTCACCTTCGGTTCTTCGCCAGTCATCCTAAACAGCTCACCATCAAAACGCACTAACGCGCCCGATTCATATCTCTCTAAGCTATTCCACTCGGGATAAAGAGACGCATAACTTAGACGATCCTCGTCTGTGAGCGTTGGCTCTAATTTCTTCAAAAGCTCGTACGCTGCCGCTTCGTTTTCCGTCTTAAAGCTAAGACAGTACTTCAATATTTCTTGAAAAGCGGATTTGATTTCGGCTGGTACCTCATCAAGAATGACTGAGTCTGTTGAGTCCTTGATAAACTGTAAGCCCCAGCCTCCATTTGAGGCGTTCGCAAAAAATGTCATGGATGTAATCATCGTATGCCCTCCAGTTTTTTTACTCTATCGTTTAGATCCTGAATCGCTGCAAGTCCCACGCTATAGAGAGCGTCATAGTCGACGGCCAAATAACCGTCGTCATTTACTTTGATAAGTTGCGACTTTAGCGGCGACTCTGTTCGATAAAAAATTTCCGTGGCGTTTACGCCAAAAGTACTTTTAGCGTCATTTTTATAATTGAACTCATACA
>JAEZZU010000056.1 GCA_023418355.1 Pseudomonadota bacterium
ATGGTTTGACGAGGCGTACTACCAGCGCTTTTATTTCGACAAGAAAACCAGCGTGGTGGACCAGGAACACATTGAGCGGCTGGGCACATTTGTCTGCAGTTATCTGAAATACCTGCGCGTTCCCGTAGCAAGGGTGCTGGATGTGGGCTGCGGCATTGGTCTGTGGAAGGATGTGGTGCAGCAGCAGTTCCCCGGCTGCAGCTACCAGGGTGTGGAATTCAGCGAATATCTGTGCGAGCGCTTTGGCTGGGCACATGGCTCGGTGGTGGACTACCAGAGCAGCGAGCCGTTTGATCTGGTGATCTGTCAGGGCGTGCTGCCCTATCTGAGCCCGAATGACCTGAAAAAAGCCCTGCGCAATCTGGGCCAGCTCTCGCGCGGCGCGCTGTATCTGGAAGCCGTGACGCGCGAGGACTATGAGCGCGACATCATTGACGAAGAGCTGACCGACCCGCGCCTGTTCCGCCACCGTGCGGCGCTGTACCGCCAGGGCCTGAACCAGCACTTCAGCGCGCTGGGTGGCGGTCTGTGGCTGAGCCGCCAGTGCCCGGTGCCGGTGTTTGAGCTGGAATGCCCCGGCGGCGGGTATTGACGCTGCGTGGCAACGACAATCGTCGCCTTACATCATGTCTGCTGCCTCTACGTCCCCCGCCTTTCCCCATGCCGTCGCGCGTCTGCGCGCCCAGCGTCTGCTGCGCAGCACGCGCCCGTTTCTGGCCCGTGGTGGCCCCAAGGGGGAGCGCTGCGAGGGCTGCCGCCTGCGCCCCTCTCACTGCATGTGTGCGCTGCGCCCGCATCTGCCTACGCAGGCCGGCATGTGCCTGCTGATGCATGACTCCGAACCACTCAAGCCCAGCAACACGGGCTGGCTGATTGCCGATGTGGTGCAGGACACCTTCGCCTTTGGCTGGAGCCGTACCGAGGTCGAGCCCGCACTGACCACGCTGCTGCAGGACCCGCAGTGGCAGCCGTATGTGGTCTTTCCGAGTGAGTACGTGGAGCCCCCCGAGCGCGCCATCCATGCGCTGCCTGCTGAGCAGGCCCACAGCGGCAAGCGGCCGCTGTTCATCCTGCTGGATGCGACCTGGTCGGAGGCGCGCAAGATGTTCCGCAAGAGCCCGTATCTGGATGGGTTTCCGGTGCTGGGCCTGCAGCCCGAGCAGATTTCGCGCTACCAGCTGCGCCGCTCCAAGCGCGATGACCATTTCTGCACCAGCGAGGTGGCCGCGCTGTGTCTGGAGCTGTGCCCCGCTGCGCAGGACCAACAGGCCGGGCAGGTGCTGGAGCAGTATCTGAGCGTCTACACCCACCACTATCTGCAGGCCAAGAACCAGCAGCCCGCGCAGTGGGACAGCAGCTCGCACCAGCAGCTGCAGGCGGCTTTGCAGCTGGCCCGGTCTACCGGCTGAGCCATCGCCAAAGGCGTTGACGGTCAACCCGTTGACAATAATTTGCATAACACTAACTTGTCTGAAGCCAGTGGGACAATGCCTGCAATCGCAGCACCACCGTGGTTGCTGCCCCCTGAATTGCGAAGTGCCCCATGAAGTCTGTTGTGAAGTTGTCCCTGGCCTCCGCTGCATTGACTGCAGCCTTTTTCTCGAGCACTGCCTGCGCAGCTGCGCCTGCGGTGGATTCCCCCACCCTCAAGCGCTGGCAGGATGGTGGCACGGTGGTGATTGGCGTGCGTGAAAGCGCCACCCCCATGTCCTACGCACTGGGTGCCAACGAAAAGTTTGTGGGCTACCACACCGAACTGTGCGAGAAAGTGGTGCAGACCATTGCGCCCAAGGCCCAGCTCAAATACATGGTGCTGACACCCCAGAACACCATGCCCCTGATCCAGAACGGCACGGCGGACTTCAACTGCGCCAGCATGACCAACAGCCTCAAGCGCCAGGACCAGGTGGCGTTTGGCCTGACGACCTATGTGAGCGAAATCCGCATGGCAGTGGCCAAGGACCAGCCGATCACCAGCTTCAAGCAGCTCGATGGCAAGAAGGCCGTGGCATTGACCGGCACCACCGCCGTGCAGATCCTGCGCCGCTACGCTGCGGAGCATGACATCAAGATCCAGACCGTGATGGCCAAGGACCAGTACGAAGCCTTCCTGCTGCTGGAGTCGGGCCGCGTGGACGCTTTTGTGCTGGACGACAACATGCTCGCCGGCGTGATTGCGCAGAGCAAGCACCCCGAAGGTTTCAAGATCACGGGTGAGGTGATTGGTGCCGAGCCGATTGCCATCCAGTTCAGCAAGGCAGACCCAGCCATCAAGCAGGCGGTGGACGATGTGATCCGCCAGATGATGGCCAATGGCGAGCTGGAAAAGCTCTACAACAAGTACTACACCCAGCCCATTCCACCCAAGAACATGAACCTGAATCTGCCCATGGGTGACACGCTCAAGAAAATGATTGCCAAGCCCAACGATGTGCCTGTCGAGCAGTTCGACACCGTGCGCTAAGCAGCCAGGCTTCTTGCGAAACCGCCTTTTCAGGCGGTTTTTTCATGCCTGTTGCACGACGGGGAGGCTGGGCTGCCGACAAGGTTTTGTCGTGCAGCCCAGCAAAACGGACACTTTTGTCCGATACTTCGCCGCCATGCCCGAATCCACCCCGAAAAAACGCCCCGATGCCGCCACACGCCGCGCCCAGCTGCTGGCGGCAGCCGATGCCGTGTTTGCCGAACATGGCGTGCAGGCACCGCTGGAGCTGATCGTGGAGCGCGCGGGCGTAGGTCGGGCTACGCTGTACCGGCAGTTTCCGGACCGGCGCGCCATCATGCTGGCCCTGCTGGAGAGTGCGGTGCAGCGGCTGGAGGCCGTAGCGGCCACCCTGCACGAGCGCGACGATGCATTCTTTGTGCTGCTGGAGCGCGTAGCCCAGCGCATGGCGTATTCGGCGGCCCTTTCGGACTACTGGCGCACCTGCGGTCAGGATGACCACATCTTTGAAGAAACCCGCCTGCGCGCCTGGCGCGTGTTCGGGGATGCCATCACCCGCGCACAGCAAAGCGGCCTGCTGCAGCCGCATGTGAGCATCGACGACGTGGACCTGCTCAGCAGCATGCTGGGCTCTGCCCTGCGCGGCAAGACGGCGCAGGAGCGCACACGCCTGGCACGGCGTGCGTTTGACATCCTCTGCAGCGGCCTGCGCATCCATCCCCCCAGCCACTAGGTACAGCTTGCCTGTCTGAGCGTCAGCGGGCCTGTCGCCCGCTTTTTGTTCCCTTTTTTCTTTGCCCTGTGTATGCAACCACCGGTGTATCTGCGTCCCCCTCCCAAATGGGAAGACCACGAAAAACCTGCCCTGCCCGGCTCGCCCTCCATGCCCTACCACCCGCCGCTGGTGCGGCTGTGCTATGGGCTTGTCGCACTGCTGGTGGGACTGACCGGGGGCCTGGGCAATGCGCTGTTCACTGCCAATCTGCCCACCATTCAGGGGGAAATGGGCCTCACGGCGGCCGAGGCCGCGTGGCTCACCGGCGCCTATGTGATGTTCAACATGACGGCCAATCTGCTGGTCTACAAATTCCGCCAGCAGTTCGGCATGCAGCTGTTTACTGAAATTGGTCTGGGTGCCTATGCGCTGCTGACGCTGCTGCATCTGGTGCTGGGCAGTTTTGAGAGTCTGGTGCTGCTGCGCGCGGCCAGCGGTTTTGCCGCGGCGGCCTGCACCACGCTGGGCACGCTGTACATGCTGCAGTCCCTGCCGCGCAAGCATGTGCTGAAGATGCTGGTGGTGGGCGTGAGCCTGGGCCAGCTGGCCACGCCGCTGGCCTGGGTGCTTTCGCCCAGCCTGCTGTTCAACACCGACTGGCACAACCTGTACTGGTTCGAGGCCGGTCTGGCGGTCATGTCGTTTGCAGCCGTGGTGTCGCTGAAGCTGCCGCCTGGCGTGTTCATCAAAAGCTTTGAGAAGCTGGACTTTCTGACCTTCCTGCTCATCGTGCCCGGTGCAGGCCTGCTGACCGCCGTGCTGGTGCAGGGCAATATCCGCTGGTGGACAGACACGCCCTGGCTGGGCTGGATGCTGATTGGCGCCATCGTGCTGCTGAGCACAGCGTTCTATATCGAACACCACCGCCCCAACCCGCTGCTGCACACGCGCTGGTTCACGCAGGGTGCCACCATCCGCTTTGTGATTGGCGCGCTGATCCTGCGCTTTCTGACCACGGAGCAAAGCTATGGCGTGATCAATCTGATGCGCTCACTGGGCATGGGTGTGGAGCAGATGCAGCCGCTGTTCTGGGTCATTCTGGCAGGCACGCTGGTTGGCATGCTCGGCAGCGCCATCACCTTTGGGCGCGAGAAGATGGGGCAGCAGATTCTGGTGTCCATCGTGCTGTTTGCATTGGCCACCTTACTGGACGTGCGCCACAGCAGTGTGGACCGGCCCATGGACTTTGCCATCAGCCAGTTTCTGATGGCTGTGGGTGCAGGCATCTTCATGGGGCCGCTGATGCTGCTGGGCATTGTGCAGGGACTGAAAAACGGCCAGCACTTCATGATCACCAGCATTGTGACCATCTCCTTCACACAGGCGCTGGGCGCACTGCTTGGTGCCACAGCGCTGAACTACTACCAGATCCACCGTGAACACGTGTACTCCGCGCAGATCACGGCCCAGGTGCAGACCACACAGCCGCTGGTGGCCGACCGCCTGCAGCAGCAGGCACAGGCGCTCGCTCCGGTCATGACCGACCCCATCCAGCGCACCGCACAGGCTACGGCACAGCTGGCTGCCGCTGCGCGCCGCGAAGCCAATGTGCGTGCCTACAACGACGTGTTTGCACTGACCGCCAGCGTGGCCGTGCTCTACCTGCTGTGGTCGCTGGCCCTGTCCGGCGCGGCACGCAAGGCCGCGGCACAGCTCAAGGCCAGAGCCGGTGTTTCTGCCGCAGCGGCAGGCACGAATGGCCAGCCTGCGGTGGCCAAATCCTGAAAGAACAACAAAAGCTACACACCATGTCTGAAACTACTTCCTCTTCCCCCAAGGCAGCTCCTGCAACCTCTGCGCCAGCAGCTGCACCCAGCCCTGACAAATACAACAAGGCCTCGCTGCGCACCATGCTGCTGATGGCCGTGGTGGCCCTGTGCGGCTGCTTGCTGGTGCTGCGCGCCTGGAACCTCTGGCCTTTTCACAGCAGCGTGATGAGCACGGACAACGCCTATGTGCGCGGTGCCGTCACCACGCTGGCACCCCAGGTGAGCGGCCATGTGCAGCAAGTGCTGGTACAGGACTTTGCACACGTGAAGGCCGGAGATGTGCTGGTGCAGATTGACCCACGCAGCTACGAAGCCGCACTGGCCCAAGCCGAAGCCCAGCTGGCCAGCGCCCAGGCCCAGCTGGCCAATGCCGAGCAGACCCAGGCCCAGAACCGTGCAGCGCTGATGGCATCTCAGGCCAATCTGGCAGCCACGCAGGCAGAAACCGAACGCGCACAGGCGGAGCTGCAGCGCGTGGAAGCGCTGGCCGGTCATGGTGCGGTAGCCCTCAATGAGCGCGACCGTGTCCGCGCCGTGGCACGCCAGGCTGCGACACAGGTAGACAAGGCCCGCGCCGCCATCACCATGGACCAGGAAAAGATCAAGGCCACCACGGTGAACCGCCGTGCGCTGGAGGCGCAGGTGGCCATGGCACAGGCCCAGGTACAGCAGGCACGCATCAACCTGGACAACACCACCATCACCGCGCCCGTGGATGGCCAGGTGGGCGAAGTGGGCGTGCGCGTGGGCCAGTTTGTGAACGTGGGCACACAGCTGCTGCATGTGGTGCCACCGCAGCTGTGGGTGGTGGCCAACTTCAAGGAAACCCAGACCGCCCACATGCAGGTGGGCCAGCAGGCGGTGCTGGAAGTCGATGGCCTTGATGGCGCCGAACTGCACGGTACGGTGCAGGACATTGCACCCGCCACAGGCTCGGAATTCAGCGTACTCAAGGCCGATAACGCCAGCGGCAACTTCACCAAGGTCGTACAGCGCCTGCCCGTGCGTATTGCCATTGATGGCGATCAGGCGCTGGCCCAACGTCTGCGCCCCGGCATGTCCGTCATTGCCAAGGTGGATACTGCCGCACCACAGCCCTGACAGTTTGATAGCCTTTAAAGGCTCCAGGGCTTATCCAGCAAGCGCTGACAGCTATAGATTCAGAAATACTTCAAAACAAAAGCCACCCTGCTTGCACAGGGTGGCTTTGACTTTGTGGGTCGGCTGTAAAGTGCTTTACAGCAGCTTGCCACTGCCTCTGCGGCGTGCCAGCCAGGCGATGATTTCGCCCATCACGCCGCGGCGGAAGGCCAGCACGCAGATCACAAAGATCAGGCCGGTGACGATAGTCACAGACTCGCCCAGGGTGCTGAACCACTCAAAGCCTGTGGCCTTGGCCAGCCAGCTGCCAAAGTCACCAATCTTGTTTTCCAGCGCCACCACGATGGCCGAACCCACGATGGGGCCAGACAGGGTGCCCAGGCCGCCGATCAGCGTCATCAGAATCACGTGGCCCGAGGTGGTCCAGTGCACGTCTGACAAGGTGGCAAAGCCCAGCACCACGGTCTTGAGTGCACCTGCCAGCCCAGTGAGGGCCGCCGAGAGCACGAACACCAGCAGCTTGAAGCGGTTGACGTCATAGCCCAGCGAAATGGCGCGGGGCTCGTTCTCCTTGATGGCCTTGAGCACCTGGCCGAAAGGCGAATGCACGGTGCGCACGATGACCAGAAAGCCCAGCACCACGATGACCAGTGCCACGTAGTACATGGTCAGGTCACTGCTCAGGTCAATCAGGCCAAACAGCTTGCCGCGTGGCACGCCCTGCAGACCATCTTCACCGCCCGTAAACGGCACCTGCAGGCAGACGAAGAACAGCATCTGCGCAAGTGCCAGCGTAATCATGGAGAAGTAGATGCCCTGACGGCGAATGGCCAGCCAGCCTGCCACCAGACCAATGGCAGCGCCACCGAGGGTGCCGAGGATGATGCCGATCTCCGGCGTTACCCCCCAGACCTTGATGGTGTGGCCCGCCATGTAGGCTGCGCCGCCCAGAAAGGCCGCATGGCCAAAGGACAGCAGGCCCGTGTAGCCCAGCAGCAGGTTAAAGGCCGAGGCAAACAGCGCGAAGCACATGAGCTTCATCACAAACACGGGGTATGCGCCAAAGAAGGGAGCCAGAATCAGGGCCAGCAGCAGCACGCCGTAGCCAAAGAATGCAAGTTTCTTGGTAGTCATGGTGTGTGCCCCCTCTTATTTCTCTTTGCCAAACAGGCCTGCGGGGCGAATCAGCAAGACGATGACCATGATGACGAACACCACGGTGGATGACGCTTCGGGGTAGAACACCTTGGTCAGACCTTCCACCACACCCAGGCCCAGCCCGGTAAGGATGGAGCCCATGATGGAGCCCATGCCACCGATCACCACCACGGCAAACACCACGATGATGAGGTTCTGCCCCATCAGCGGCGTGACCTGATAGACGGGTGCTGCCAGCACACCGGCAAAAGCCGCCAGCCCCACGCCAAAGGCATAGGTGAGCGTGACCATGAGGGGAACGTTGATGCCGAAGGCTTCCACCAGGCGCGGGTTTTCCGTGCCAGCGCGCAGGTAGGCACCGAGGCGGGTTTTCTCAATCACATACCAGGTGGCAATACAGACGACCACCGACGCCACCACCACCCAGACGCGGTAGTTGGGCAGCATCATGAAACCCAGATCAGAAGCGCCTTCGAGCAGCTCGGGCGTGTCATAGCCCAGACCCGACACACCGTAGACGGAGCGGAATACGCCTTCAATCAGCAGCGACAGGCCCAGCGTGAGCAGCAGGCCGTACAGGTGATCCAGCTTGTAGATCCAGCGCAGCAGGAAGCGCTCGATCAGCACGCCAAACAGGCCCACGATGATGGGAGCCAGAATCAGCATCACCCAGTAGTTGATACCGAAGTAGTTCATGGCCATCCAGGTGACCATGGCCCCCATCATGAACAGTGCGCCGTGCGCAAAGTTGATGACGTTCAGCAGACCAAAGATCACGGCCAGCCCAAGGCTCAAGATCGCATAAAACG
>JAEZZU010000060.1 GCA_023418355.1 Pseudomonadota bacterium
GCTATGAATGATGAAGATATAGATTTATGCGGAGTATTATTTGTAGGAAGTCCTCAAATAAATGCTGAAAAATTCTATGTATCAGAAAGATTAGGGATGACAATTGAAGCGTTAGATGTTGATGGTGCTATTGTAACTACTGAAGGATTTGGAAACAACCATATAGACTTTGCAAGCCATATTGAGCAAATAGGTCAAAGAGGCGTTGAAGTTGTAGGTATGTCATTCTGTGGAGTTCAAGGTGCACTAGTAGTTGGTAACAAGTACATGAAACACATGGTTGACAACAACAAGTCAGAGGAAGGTATAGAAAACGAAGTATTATCATGCAATACATTGTGTAAAGAAGACGCTCTAAGAGCTTTATCAATGCTTAAATCAGCTATTGATGGAGAAGAAATAAAGGCTCCAGAGAAAAAATGGAATCCAAATGTTAAGGAATCTAACCTTGAAATTATTGAGAAAGATAATAACTTATCAATTGATAGAGTATTAAATGAAACTTCTATTCCATTAAGTGAAAAAAGAAAGAGCAAAATGGGTGGAAACCAATAGAGTGAAGAAAAAACACTCTTCACAGAGTGAAATACATTTCACTCTATGGAAGAATCGGAACGATTCTTCATTAAACTTGCGATGCCGTGAAGCGGTGTAATAGAGGGACATATGAAATATTGTGATAATTTAATTGAAATGAAAGGCATTATTACCGAAGTTCATGATGGTTCAGTGTCAATAGACTTTAAGGGTAGACTAGGAAGTATGAAAATTCCAATGAGAATGCTAATAACTGACTATGAACTACAAGAAGGTATGGAAATTGGGCTAAAGATGAGTTTTGTGGAAGTACTTTCAGATAAGATAAACGACAACTATATAAAAAATAAACAAGCAAAATTAGAAAGGTGTGAATAAAGTGAAAGGATTACAATCAGAAATATTTGTTCCTATAACTCCTCCATCAGTATGGACATCAGTTACAAAAGAGTTAAAGGATATGAAAATTGCTTTTGCTACAGCAGCAGGAGTACATTTAAAAAGTGATAAAAGATTTAATCTTGCAGGAGATTTTTCCTATAGACTAATACCAGGGGATGCTAATACTCATGAATTAATGGTATCTCACGGAGGATATGACAACGGTGATGTTAACAAAGATGTTAACTGCATGTTCCCTCTTGATAGATTAAGAGAATTAAAAGAAGAAGGTTTCATAGGTGAAGTTGCACCAACACATGTAGGATTTATGGGTGGTGGCGGAAACCAAGATAAGTTTAAAAATGAAACTGGACCAGCTATTGCTAAAATATTAAAAGAAGAGGGTGTTGATGCAGTTGTATTAACAGCTGGCTGAGGTACTTGTCACCGCTCTGCAGTACTTGTACAAAGAGCGATTGAGGAATCGGGTATTCCTACAATAGTTATAGCGGCATTACCACCAGTAGTTAGACAAACAGGAACTCCAAGAGCAGTAGCTCCACTTGTACCAATGGGTGCAAATGCAGGAGAGCCTAACAACATAGAGATGCAAACTGAAATATTAAAGGCTACACTTAAACAATTAGTTGATATACAAACACCTGGCAAGATAGTATCATTGCCATTTGAGTATATAGCTAAGGTATAAAGTGTGAAATAAAAAAACATTTCACACTATGGAAGAATCTTCAATTCTTCATTAGGAGTAAGGTGAAAAAACACTCTTCACGCTTCACTCTATGGAAGAATCTTCGATTCTTCATTACATTTGAAGATTCTTCATCAGGCTCGAAATGGAGTTATGAAAGTATGATAAAAGAGATTAGTAAATTAGTTATTAGAGCTTTTAATATTGAAAATGTGTTTCTATCTGATAAGACTAAGATTGAAGAACATTGCTTGTATATTAATGAAAAATTAATAGAAGAAGCTTTAAATCTTAATAAGGACTATATTAAAAGCTTAGATGTTAAGATAATTAATAAGGAAGATAGGAATGTTTATGTAAACTCAATTATGGATTTTATTCCTATTGCAACTAAGGTACTAGGTAAAATAGGTGAGGGAGTTACGCATACATTAACTGGTGTATGCGTAATGCTCACTGGAGTTGATGAAAATGGTGTGCAAGTAGCAGAATTTGGATCATCAGAAGGATATCTAAATGAACAGGTAGTTTTCAATCATCCAGGTACACCTAATGATAATGATATTATTATTCATGTAAATGTTGTTTTATATGATGGAATGGGCACCGTGAGAAAGGCTATCATTGCATCTCATAGTGCTTGTGATTACATAGTTCAGAATATACGAAATTGTGTTAAAAAATTAACTGGTAAATATTGTGACGAGAAACATGAGTTTATACATAGCATAGACGATACAAAGAAAAACATTGCAATAATAAAGCAAGTGGCAGGACAAGGTGCTATGTATGATACCTTTGTGTTACCTGACGAGCCATGTGGTGTTAACGGTGCTTACTCGATTATTGATATTGGTAATTCTCCGATAATATTAACTCCTAATGAATACAGAGATGGCGCAATTAGAGCAATGTATTAAAAGCGAAGAAAAAAGACACTTCGCTCTATGGAGATATGAAATATGGGAATAGGTCCATCTACTAAGGAAACTACGCTACATCATTTTAGAGATCCTCTTCTTGATGTAGTCAGTAATGATAATGATGTAAACTTATTGGGAGTTGTGATTGTCGGCACTCCTCAAGCTAATAAAGATAAAAATTATGTAGGTAAAAGAGCAGCCATATGTATTCAAGCAATGAATGTGGATGGTGCAATAATATCTGTTGATGGTTTTGGCAATAGTCATGTTGATTTTGCTAATACAATACAGGAAATAGCTAGTAGGAATATACCAATTGTAGGCATGAGCTTTGTAGGTACACAGGGGCAATTTGTTACTACAAACAAGTATATGGATACTATAGTTGATTTAAATAAATCTGAGGATGGAGTTGAAACATTGAGAGTAGGTGAAAATTCTTCAGTAACTTTAGATGCAAAGAAAGCCATTTCACTGTTAAAGCTTAAAATTAGGAGGAATAACGCGAAATGATAATTAAAAAATCTATTCATGCTATAGATTCTCATACAATGGGTGAACCAACTAGAATTATAACAAGTGGTATACCTAAGATACCGGGAAAATCTATTGCAGAGAAAAAAGAATATTTAGAAAATAATTTAGATTATATTAGAACTGCAGTTATGAATGAGCCAAGAGGACATAATGATATGTTTGGTTCTATATTAATGGAACCAGTGTCAGAAGAGGCTGATTTTGGTATTGTGTTTATGGACGGCGGTGGATACTTAAACATGTGTGGGCATGGTTCTATAGGTGCTGCTTCAGCTATTGTTGAAACAGGAATGGTTGATGTTGTTGAACCAATTACTAAGGTAGTTTTAGAATCTCCAGCGGGACTAATAAAAGCAGATGTTAGAGTAGAAAATGATATAGTTAAAGAAGCTACAATTACAAATGTTCCATCGTTTTTATATAAAAGAGATTTAAAAATTAATGTTCCAACTGTTGGTGAAGTTACTTTAGATATAGCGTTTGGAGGAAGTTTTTTTGCTATAGTAGATGTAACACAAGATAACTTAAAATTGGACATTTGTGCAGAAAATTCACAAGAATTAAAGGAAGTTGGTTTAAAAATTAGAGATGAAGTAAACAAAAGTATATCTGTATCACATCCAAGTTTAACACATATAAAAACTGTTGACTTAGTTGAGTTTTATGGTCCTCCTAAACACCCAGAGGCTACATTGCAAAACGTAGTTATTTTTGGTTCAGGACAAGTGGACAGATCACCTTGTGGAACTGGTACTAGCGCAAAACTTGCTACACTAGTTGCAAAAGGAAAGCTTAAATTAAATGAAGAGTTTGTATATGAAAGCATTACTGGAACAATGTTTAAGGGAGAAGCAGTAGAGACAGTTAAGATTGGAGAGTATGACGGTATTATTCCTAAAATTACTGGAAGAGCTTATGTTACTGGATTTAATCATTTCATAATAAATGATGAAGACCCACTAAAATATGGATTTAAATTAGGATAAAAAAAGGCTGTTTACAACAGCCTCTATG
>JAEZZU010000082.1 GCA_023418355.1 Pseudomonadota bacterium
CTCAAGGCGCTGGGCATGCGGCTGCGTGCGGTGTTTGAATCCGCAGCCAATGACCTGGATTTATGGAGCAAGAGCGCCACGGCACAGCTCGATGCACAATTGAAGGAGCGCAAGCGCAGCTTTGCCAGGCGCATGGAGGCGGTAGACCGCATCCACGAAGCCGCCAGCGGCCTGGCCCAGCGCATTGCCGAGATTGAATCGGCCGAGCAGCAGCTGGACCTGCTGGAGCAGCGCCTGGCCCAATGGGTGCTGCAGCTGCTGCAGGTGCCGCAAGTGCATGCCCTCGAGCCCACCGTCGTGCCCGAGGCGGTGTGAGTGCCGCTGCGCTGACTCTCTGAACCTTCCTCTTTCCCCGAGCTTCCTTTGAGCGTTCCGAATCCTTTGATTGCCACGCAGGTGGTGCAGTGGCAGGCCGTGCATGGCCGCAACCATCTTCCCTGGCAGCAAACGCGTGACCCGTACCGCGTCTGGCTGTCTGAAATCATGCTGCAGCAGACCCAGGTCACCACGGTGCTGGGCTACTACGAGCGTTTCCTGCAGGCTTTTCCTGATGTGGCCAGTCTGGCCGCAGCGCCGGAAGACGATGTGATGGCGCTGTGGAGCGGCCTGGGCTACTACAGCCGCGCCCGCAATCTGCACAAGTGCGCCAAGGCCGTGGTGGCCGAGCATGGCGGAGCTTTCCCGCGCAGTGCCGAGGTGCTGGCGACCTTGCCGGGCATTGGCCGATCGACCGCTGCGGCCATTGCCTCATTCTGCTTTGGTGAGCGTGCCGCCATTCTGGATGCCAACGTCAAGCGCGTGCTCACGCGCGTGCTGGCCTTTGGCGAAGACCTGTCCAGCAGCCGCAATGAAAAAGTGCTGTGGACCATTGCCGAAGACCTGCTGCCCACGCAGGACCTGCAGCAGAGCATGCCGCGCTACACGCAGGGGCTGATGGACCTGGGCGCCACCATCTGTCTGCCGCGCAACCCCTCGTGTCTGGTGTGCCCGCTGCAGGCGCAGTGCCGTGCCTCACAGCGCGGCAATCCGCAGGACTACCCGGTCAAGACGCGCAAGACCAAGCGTGGCTCGCAGGCCTGGTGGCTGCTGGTGCTGCGCGATGCGCAGGGCAACCTTTGCCTGCAGCGCCGCCCTTCCTGTGGTGGCGACACGGGCATCTGGGCCGGGCTGTTCAGCCCGCCGGTCTATGCCAGTGTGGAGGCGCTGAACACGCAGCTGACCGCGCTGGGTGTTCAGGTGCAAGATCGCCATGACTGGCCAGCCCAGCTGCATGTGCTCACGCACCGTGACCTGTTTCTGCACCCTGTGGTCGTGGATGTGGCGGGTGTGCAGCCTGCGCTGGATGTGCCGGATGCAGGCTGGCAGTGGCAGTCGCCTGCAGCCTGGCCCCAGCTGGGCTTGCCAGCGCCGGTACGCAAGCTGTTGCAGGATTTATAAAAAACAGAGCTGCTGGCGCTTGTCGGGCAAGCATTTCAGATACTTTTATATCTGAAATGCTTTATTTGTAAGCGCTAGCAGCTATTTTTTAGTGAGCGATGGTGGCGGTATTGGCCAGCGCGCGGCTGTCCATTTCACGGTGGCGGCGCAGGGTAGACCACTGCTGCTGATAGCGCTGTGCCAGCTGTTCCACCAGGTAGACGGAGCGGTGCTGCCCTCCGGTGCAGCCAATGGCCACGGTCACATAGCTGCGGTGGTTGGCATTGAGCACGGGCAGCCAGTGGTCCAGAAACTGCGCAATATGGGCCTGCATGGTCTGCACATCGGGCTGCTGCTGCAGAAAGTCCTGCACCGGCGCATCCTTGCCAGTCAGCGGGCGCAGCTGCACGTCGTAGTAGGGGTTGGGCAGCATGCGTACATCAAACACATAGTCAGCATCCACCGGAATGCCATGCTTGAAGCCAAAGGACTGGAACACCAGCGTCATCTGGTTGGCCGGCGCCTGCAGCAGCTGCTTCACATAGCTTTGCAGCTGCGCGCCGCGGATGTCGCTGGTGTCGATGACGTGGGCAGATTCGCGGATCTCACCGAGCAGCTCGCGTTCGCGGTCGATGATCTGGATCAGCGCCTCGCGCACATCCGGGCCATCGGCCAGTGACAGTGGGTGGCGGCGCCGGGTTTCAGAAAAGCGCCGCACCAGGGTGTTGGTGGATGCATCCAGAAACACCACATGCAGGCGCAGACCAGAGGCCTTCAGGCGCTGCAGCTTGGTCAGCTCGCGTGGCAGATTGGGCAGGCTGGCGGCGCTGCGGGCGTCAATGGCCACGGCCACACGGTTGCGGTGCTGTGCGCGCTGCAGGCGGACAAAGTCGCCCAGCAGTTCGGGCGGCAGATTGTCCACGCAGTAGTAGCCCGCATCTTCCAGCGCATGCAAGGCCACCGATTTGCCAGAGCCGGACATGCCGGTGATCAGCACTATCTCCAAATTCGTCATGTCCCAGCCTTCCCTCTCTCAAGCAGACGTCGCGGCAAGAAGCATCTCACGCGCGTGTGCCATGGTCGTGTCAGAAATCTTCTCGCCGCCCAGCATGCGCGCAATTTCACGCTCACGCTGACTGCTGTTGGTGGGGGTGACGGTGCTGAAGGTTCCCGCCTTGTCACGCTTCTTGGACACCACATAGTGGTGATCAGCACAGGCTGCGACCTGGGGCAGGTGGGTCACGGCCAGCACCTGGCGGTCCTTGCCCAGTGCACGCATGAGCTTGCCCACGGTCTCGGCCACTGCCCCGCCGACGCCGGAGTCCACCTCGTCAAAAATCAGTGTGCCAGCCTGGCCCAGCTTGCTGGTGGTCACGGCAATGGCCAGCGACAGGCGAGAGAGTTCACCGCCCGATGCCACTTTGCCAATGGGCTTGGGCGTAGCGCCGGGGTGGCCCGCAACCAGAAACTGCACGCTGTCCAGCCCGTGGGGCGTGGGCTCTTGCAGCTTGTCCAGTTGCACTTCAAACTTGCCGCCCTGCATGCCCAGCCCCTGCATGGCCTGGGTGATGGCGCGCGAGAGCTTGGGCGCAGCCTTGGTGCGCTGCAGGGACAGCTCGCGTGCAGCGCTTTGGTAGGCCGCCAGTGCCTGCTGCTCTGCGTGGCGCAGGCGGTCCAGATCCACCACGGCGTCCAGCTGGCGCAGTTCCTCACGCCATGACTGCAGCATGCCGGGCAATTCTTCCGGGGTGCGCTTGTAGCGGCGAGCCAGCTGCATCCACAGCGACAGGCGCTCGTCCAGTTCGGCCAGCTTGTCGGGGTCCAGCTCGGTGCGGCGCAAATAGATCTGCAGCGAATGCTGGGCATCATTGATCTGTGCCAGGCTGGATGCCAGAACATCCGCTATCGCCTTGAATTCAGGCTCCAGATGCTCTTTATCCTGTAGCAAATCCTGCGCACGGTTCAGCGGGCTGCTGACGCCGGTTTCGTCGTCTTCCAGCAGAAACAGCGCGTTTTGCGCGGCATCGAGCAGCGCCTGCGCGTGGGACAGGCGCGTGTGCTGTGTGTTGAGCTCTTCCCACTCATCCATGCCGGGGTTGAGCTTTTCCAGCTCACCAATCTGCCACTGCAGGCGTTCGCGCTCGCGCTGCAGAGTGTCCTGCGCGGCGATGGCGTGTTCCAGGTCCTTGGCGGCGGAGCGCCAGATCAGCCAGTGCTGGCGCAGGCTCTGGGTGTTGACGCCGGCGTAGGCATCCAGCAGCTGGCGCACGGCATCCGCACGTGTCAGGCTTTGCCAGGCGTGCTGGCCGTGGATGTCCAGCAGCTCCTCGCCCAGCGCGCGCAGCTGCGTGGCCGTCGCCGGTGCGCCATTGATCCAGGCGCGGCTGCGGCCCTGGCTGTCAATCACACGGCGCAGCAGCAGCACCTCTTCCAGCGCAAAGCCGCCTTCTTCCAGCCAGTTGTGCAGGCGGGCAGGGCAGTCAAATTCCGCGCTGATGTCGGCCTGCGTTGCGCCTTCACGCACCACACCGGCATCAGCGCGGCTGCCCAGCACCAGCTGCAGGGCATCAATCAGAATGGATTTACCAGCGCCGGTCTCGCCGGTCAGCACGGTAAAGCCTGCGTGCAAATCCAGCTCCAGCTGCTGCACGATGACAAAGTCGCGCAGCGTGATCCGCTTGAGCGCCATGGTCAGTAACCTCCCTCGTTCCAGCCCAGTTTCTTGCGCAGGGTCGCAAAGTAGTCCCAGCCCACAGGATGAATGAAGCGCACACTGTGCTCGGAGCGGCGCACATAAATGCGGTCGCCATGCAGCAGTGAAGCCAGCGACTGCATGTCAAAGTTGGCGCTGATGTCGCGGCCGCTGCCCACTTCCATCATCACCTCGGTCTGGTCCGACAGCACAATGGGGCGGTTGGACAGCGTGTGCGGCGCAATCGGCGCCATCAGCCATGCGGGAATGGAAGGGTGCATCAGCGGACCGCCAACCGACAGGGTGTAGGCCGTAGAGCCGGTGGGCGTGGCCACAATCAGGCCGTCCGCACGCTGGTTGGACACAAAGCGGCCGTCGACCTCCACGCGGATTTCCACCATGCCCGAGGTGCCGCCACGGTTGACCACCACATCGTTCATGGCCAGGGCTTCAAACACGGTGGCGCCGTCACGCACCACACGCGCATGCATCAGGGGGCGGGATTCCTGCTCGTACACGCCCTGCAGCATGGAGGGCAGCACTTCTTCATAGCGGTCCAGCGAAATGTCGGTAACAAAACCGAGGCGGCCTTGGTTGATTCCTATCAGTGGCGTGCCGTACTTGGCCATCTGGCGGGCAATGCCCAGCATGGTGCCATCGCCCCCGACCACAATGCCCAGGTCGCAGTGCTGACCCAGGTGCTCTACATTCATGGAAGGAAAACTGTGCTGCAGGCCGGTGTGGGCTGCGGTTTCAGCCTCCAGAACGACTTCACATCCTTGCGTACGCAGGAAATTTGCAATACCGTGAAGCACTGGGCTGGACTGCTCGGTGGCAGAACTAGAATTGCTCGGAGACTGGTACTTACCTACCAGTGCGACATGGCGAAACTTGGACGTCATACCGGAAATTACATCATTAAAATCAAAGCATGCTCGATGAACGTGCCAAGTTGTTGTTGAAAGCGCTGATCGAGCGCTATATCGCGGATGGTCAGCCGGTGGGCTCGCGCACTTTGTCGCGTGCCTCGGGGCTGGAATTGTCGCCTGCAACCATACGCAATGTCATGTCTGACCTGGAGGAGTTGGGGCTCATCGCCAGTCCTCACACCTCTGCCGGGCGGGTGCCCACGGCTCGTGGCTACCGCCTGTTTGTCGACACCATGCTGACGGTGCAAAACAGCGAGCTCACGCCACCGGAGCTGCCCGCCGAGCAACCCCAGAAAGTCATCGCCAACGCCGCCCAGCTGCTGTCCAACATGTCGCAGTTTGTGGGTGTGGTCATGGCTCCGCGCCGCAGTTCCGTGTTCAAGCACATTGAATTTGTCAAACTATCTGAACACCGGGTACTGCTCATCATCGTTTCCCCGCAGGGCGATGTGCAAAACCGTGTGCTCTTTACAGATGTGGAGTTCGAAGCATCCCAGCTCACGGCAGCGTCGAACTTCATCAACATGCACTACGCCGGTCTGGACATCGAAGAGGTGCGCGAGCGCATCAAGCAGGAAGTGGTGCGCCTGCAGGGCGAAGTGGTCAACCTTATGCAGGCCGCCGTGAATGTGGGCGCAGAAGCCATGATGCCTGCCCCACAGGAGCAGGTCATCATCTCCGGCGAGCGCAATCTGCTGTCTGTCAGCGACTTCTCCAGCGACATGGGCAATCTGCGCCGGGCATTTGAACTGTTCGAGCAAAAGACCCAGATCCTGCGCCTGCTCGATGTCTCCAGCAAGGCCGAAGGCGTGCGTATCTATATTGGTGGCGAAAGCCAGGTTGTGCCTTTTGAAGAGCTGTCGGTCGTCAGCGCGCCGTACGAGGTAGATGGCCAGGTGGTAGGCACGCTGGGTGTGATCGGCCCCACGCGCATGCACTACGACAAGATGATTCAGATCGTGGACATCACATCGAAATTGGTCAGCAATGCGCTCAGCCAGCATCGCTAGCCGTTACAATGCGCGGGTTTCGTCCTTCGCA
>JAEZZU010000102.1 GCA_023418355.1 Pseudomonadota bacterium
CGTTGGACGTCAGGAAAAACTTCTTGCCACGCTGGTGGGCTTCTTGGATGCCCTGTGCAATCTGCTCCATGCGGAACTCGTTGTTGCGGGCACGCAGGGAGTAGCGGGGCTGGCCGGCATAGACAGCATCGGCGCCAAAGTCATAGGCGGCGCGCATCTTGTCGAGCGAGCCGGCGGGAAGCAGCAGTTCGGGGGCTTTCATAGGGGGTGTATTTTCCTTGATTGGCGTCAGTTCGTCACGGCGTGCGGGACAAGCACCCGATGGCATCGTGGAACAGTGCTGAAGCTATATATAAAAGAGCTGCTTGCGCTTAAAACATAAGGACTTCAAATAGATATCTATCTGAAGTCCTTATGGATCAAGCGCTGGCAGCTATCAAAGTGTGATCAATCCTGCGGCCTGAAGCCAAACGTGAACTCCGATGGCACCTTGCCATTGGTGTCCTTGGGCAGGGTTTCGGTCTTGTGCAGGGCGCGGACCACGGCATCGTCCCAGGCCTTGTTGCCGCTGGACTTGACCAGCTGCACGCTGGTGATGGTGCCATCGGGCGCAGCGCGCACGCGGACCTCGGCGCGTGGGTTGCCGCTGGCGATGTCGGGGTAGACGATGTTGGGCTTGACCTTGGCTGCCACGCGTGCGCCATAGCCCGCAGAGTGGCCGACGGTGCCGCCACCTGTGCCCTTGCCGCCGTTGGGGCCGCTGCTCTTTTCGGCAGAGCCGCTGCCGCCCGAGCCGGCAAGACCGGCCATGGCACGCAGGTTCTCCTGGCGAATACGCTCCAGTTCCTTGGCTGCCTTGGCATCCTTGGCGGCCTGTTCCTTCTTGCGCTTGTCTTCGGCAGCTTTCTTGGCGGCTTCCTGCTTGGCTTTTTCGGCCTTTTCCTTTTCTGCTTTTTCGCGGGCGGCCTTTTCCTTGGCAGCTTTTTCCTTTTCTGCCTTTTCTTTCTCAGCCTTCTCGCGTTTTTCCTTCTCCAGGCGTTCTTTTTCCAGACGCTCTTTCTTTTCCTTTTCGGCTTTTTCGCGTTCCAGCTTTTCGCGGTGTTCCTGCTCCAGCTTTTGCTTGCGAGCCTGCTCTGCCTTTTCAGCCTTCTCTTTTTCGAGCTTGGCTTTCTCGGCTTTTTCACGCTCGGCCTTTTCCTTGGCCTTCTGGGCTTCCAGTTCGCGCTGCTTTTCCTCGGCTTCCTTTTTCTTGCGCTCCTGCAGCGCAATTTCCGCATCGCGCTGGGCCTGCAGCTCTTGCTGTGAAGGCTGCGGTGGCGCGGGGGGAGGCGGTGGTGGCAGCGGGACGGGCGCAGGCTCCGGTTCGGGTTCAGGTTCCGGCGCGGGTTCGGGTTCTGGCTCGGGTTGTGGTGCTGGCACAGGCACGGCGCGTGGCGCTGCCTGGACAAAGGTGTCAGACCACAGCTCTGCCTCTATGGCTGCAGGCTCCACGGCTTCAGGGGGAGAGACTTTCCACACCAGGGCGCCGACCAGCACAGCGTGGGCCAGCAGGGCCAGCACCCAGCTGCGCAGGCGCCGGTTGTCGCGGGGAGGTGCAAAAGGATCGTGTTCGAGGCGAGAGGACATGGATGGGTCAGACAATCACATCAGGCGCTTACTTGGGTGAAGACTTCACGCCCAGCGCAACACGCACATCAGCCGCCTGCAGCTGTGCCATGGTCTGCACCACGGTTTCGTAGGGCAGGGTCTTGTCCGCCAGGATCTGGACGGCGCTGTGCTCGGCATCGCTGCCTTTCCAGGAGCTGGCCACGGCCTGCAGTTCGTCCAGGCTGATTTCCTGTTCGGTGTTCTGGGTCTTGAAGATCACGCTGCCGTCCTTGTTCAGCAGCACGTAGGCGATGTTCTTGGCGGCGGGTTTGGACGACTTGCCTGCCGTGGGTACATCAATATTGCCTGGCGTGAGCATGGGCGCCGTCACCATGAAGATGATGAGCAGCACCAGCATCACGTCGATGAAGGGCACCATATTGATTTCGTTGACGGTGCGGCGGCCGCGGCCTCTGGAACTCACTGCAGGCATGCTTTGTTCCTTTGCTCAGTAGCCGGAAGCGGTGGCGCTGGCAGTGGGCGCGCCCACATTGCGCTGCAGGATGTTGGTGAACTCTTCCATGAAGGTTTCCTGGCCATTCGCAATGCGGTCAATGGTGTTGGCGTAGCGGTTGTAGGCCGCCACAGCTGGGATGGCGGTGAACAGACCCATGGCGGTAGCCACCAGTGCTTCGGCAATACCAGGGGCCACGGTGGCCAGGGTGATCTGCTCCATGTTGGCAAAGCCGGTGAAGGCGTGCATCACACCCCAGACCGTACCGAACAGACCGATGTAGGGGGTGATGGAGCCCACGGTGCCCAGGAAGGACAGGCCAGATTCGATCACATCCATCTCGCGCTGAAAGCTCGCACGCATGGCGCGGCGTGTGCCGTCCAGCAGCGTGCCGCTGTCGCTGATGCGGCGCTCGCGCAGCTTTTTGTATTCGCGCATGCCGCTGGCAAAAATGCGTTCCATGGGGCCGCCGGTCTTGGCGTTCTGCGTGGCGCTGCTGTAGAGGTCGTTGAGGCTGCTGCCGGACCAGAAGTCCTGCTCAAAGTCTTCGTTGAGCTGGCGCACGCGCTTGAGCATCTGTGCCTTGCGGAAGATGGTCGCCCAGCTGGCAACAGAGGCGGCGACCAGAATCAACATCACCAGTTGAACCACCCAGCTGGCCTGCAGGATGAGGCTGAGGATGGACATGTCTTGGGCTGCGTTCATGAGAGTGTTTCCAGGATGGAGTTCGGTATACGGGCAGGGCGCATGGTGGTGGAATCCACCCAGCCGATGCGAATGCTGCCTTCACATAACAGTTGCGGAGCCTGATCGGATGACACCGGCTTCAAAAAAGCCTGCTGGGCAATCGTCATGGAGGCGCGGCCAGCAGACTCCAGCACGGCGGTGACTTCAATCACATCATCCAGCCGCGCAGCCTTGAGGTAGTTGATCTCTGCATGCGTCACCACAAACATGCCACCCACGGCATCGCGCAGCTTCTGCTGCTCCACGCCCAGATTGCGCAGCCATTCGGTGCGCGCACGCTCAAAGAACTTGAGGTAGTTGGCGTAGAAGACGATGCCACCGGCGTCGGTGTCTTCCCAGTACACGCGGATGGGAAAGGTGAAAGCCATCAAAGTTCCCCTTATTTGAAGAGTTGCTGCATGCGGCGCACGGCTTCCTGCAGCTGTTCCATGGAATTCGCTGTGGAAAAGCGCACATAGCGTGCGGTGTCCGCTGTGCCAAAGTCACGCCCGGGCGTGATGGCCAGGTGGGCTTTTTCCATGAGGGCGTAGGCAAACTCCCAGCTGTCCTTGACGCCGAGTTTCTCGCACAGCGGTGTGCAGTCGGCCCAGGCGTAGAAAGCACCATCGGGCATGACATCAATGCCAAAGCCCAGTTCCTTCAGGGCTGGCAGGAAGTAGTCGCGGCGCGCCTTGAATTCAGCGCGGCGTGCTTCAAAAATTGCAATGCTCTCGGGCGTAAAGCAGGCCAGGGCTGCGTGCTGCGAGATGGTTGATGCGCAGATGAACAGGTTCTGCGCCATGCGCTCGACCACGGGCACCATGGCCTCGGGCACCACCATCCAGCCCAGACGCCAGCCTGTCATGTTGAAGTACTTGCTGAAGCTGTTGATGGAGATGATGTCATCGCTCACCGCCAGTGCGCTGTGGCCAAAGGCCTCTTCGTAGGACAGGCCCAGATAGATTTCATCGACGATGGTGATGCCGCCCCTGGACTTGACCACCTCATGGATGCGGCGCAGTTCAGCCGGGTCAATCGAGGTGCCAGTGGGGTTGGAGGGAGAGGCCAGCAGCACGCCGCGGGTCTTCTCGCTCCAGTGTGCAGCGACTTGTTCGGCGCTGAGCTGGTAGCGCTCGGCAGCGCCCGTAGGAATCAGTTGGGCCACGCCTTCTGCCGCGCTCACAAAATGGCGGTTGCAGGGGTAGCTGGGGTCGGGCATGAGGATTTCATCGCCAGGCTCGATCAGCGCCAGGCAGGCCAGCTGCAGCGCCGCCGATGCACCGGCTGTGATGACGATGCGCTGTGCAGGCACATCCACGCCAAAGCGGCTGCCGTACCAGGCGCTGATGGCTTCGCGCAGCGCTTCCAGCCCCAGGGCATTGGTGTACTGCGTGCTGCCTTGCGCAATGCAGGCACTGGCTGCCTGCTGCACTTGTGCAGGCGCGGTGAAGTCGGGCTCGCCAATGTTCAGAAAGATCATGGGCTCGGGGCCGTTGGCCACTTCCTTGGCCAGTTGCTGGGCCGCCTTGGCCACTTCCATCACATAAAAAGGTTCAATCTTTTCGGCGCGCGTAGAAAACTTCATGGGCAAGCAAAGCGCAAAGCGCTGTCAGGGGAAAACTCAGGGCATGAAAAAAAGGCAGCAGCCGGTGGGCATGCTGCCTTGTGCGTCAGGCTCAGGCGTTGGAGCCGCTCTTGCCTGCCTTGTCCGCCTGGACTTCAGCAGGTCGCAGTTCCGGCGCCAGGGCGTTGAGCACACCGTTGACGTATTTGTGTCCGTCGGTGCCGCCAAACTCCTTGGCCAGCTCAATGACTTCATTGAGCACCACGCGCCATGGCACATCCATGCAGTGGATCAGCTCGTAGGCACCAATCCACATGCAGGCATGCTCGATGGGCGAGAGCTCGTCCAGCTTGCGGTCCAGCTTGGGGGCGATCAGGGCATCCAGATCGCTTTCGGTGGTGATGCAGCCGTGCAGCAGTGCGTCGTAGTGCGCAGCATCGCACTTGTGAAAACCTGCCAGATCACGCGTGAACATGTCGATGGAGGCAGGGCTGTTCTTGCCCACCAGGTGCTGGTAGAGACCTTGCAGCGCGAATTCGCGCGAGCGGGTGCGTGCCGACTTGGAAGCGGCTTTGCGCACGCCGGTGCTGGTCAGACCTGTACGTTTCTGGCGGGGTGGGCGGCTGTTGCCAGCCGGTGTGGATTGTTCGTCGCTCATGCTTGTTTCAGTTTTTTGAGCAAGCTAGCCATTTCAACGGCTACGCGTGCTGCATCCAGACCCTTTTCGGTCTGGCGTGCAATGGCCTGCTCGAGGTTTTCGGTGGTGATGATGGCGTTCGCAATCGGCAGCTTGTAGTCCAGGCTGACG
>JAEZZU010000267.1 GCA_023418355.1 Pseudomonadota bacterium
TGAAGCGTACATACCAACCCTCCAAGACCAAGCGCGCTCGCACCCACGGTTTCCTGGTGCGCATGAAGACCAAGGGCGGCCGTGCCGTGATCAACGCACGCCGCGCCAAGGGTCGCAAGCGTCTGGCCGTCTAAGGACAGCCAGCTTGGCCGACTGCCTGACACCATTACCTGCTTGCTGGCAGGGCGTGCTGTGATGCAACGGCTGAAGACGCGCTCCCAATTTCAGGCGACCATGTCCGGGGGAATCGTTTCCCGGACGCCGCACTTTGCTTTGCACCGTCTGGTGCTCAGCGAAGCCGATGTCGTCAAGGACGCTGAGCCAACAGGGCCCGGTGCAACGCTCGCAGAGCAGGCACCGCAGGCCCTGTTTGTCGTGCCCGGGTGCAAGACACCCCAGGTGTGGATAGGCTGCATGGCCCCCAAGCGCTGGGCCAAGTGCTCCGTGACACGTCATCTGATCAAGCGTCAGGTCTATGCCATCACCTGTGAGGTGCAGGCACAGTTGCAGGCCCTGCCGGCAGCTGCCTACGTGGTGCGCCTGCGCGCGGGTTTCGACCGCAAGCAATTCATCAGTGCCAGCTCCGAGCCGCTCAAGCGCGCCGTGCGCGCCGAGCTGCAGCAGCTGCTGGCACATGCCACGCGGCGCAAGCACAGTCCTGCGCCCAAGCAGACACAGCCCGTCGCAGAAGCGGCGGCACCAGGGCCAGGGTAGGCGCATGATGAAGGCACTGCTCATGGCGATAGTGCGCGGATACCGTCTGCTGCTGAGCCCATGGCTGGGCTCTGCCTGCCGCTTTGAGCCGACCTGCTCTGCCTATTCCCTGCAGGCCCTGGAACGACACGGCGCCGCAGCCGGTTCTTATCTGACGCTGCGGCGACTGGTACGCTGTCACCCGTGGTGTGATGGAGGGCATGATCCCGTGCCTGAAAATGCGCCCAAGCTGTTTACTGCTTTGACCTCCTCTTCCTCACCAAAGAAGTCTTCATGAACGACATTCGCCGCACCATACTGTGGGTGATATTTGGTTTCTCCATAGTGCTGCTATGGGACCAATGGCAAATCCACAATGGCAGACCTGCCACGTTTTTCCCATCTCCGGCGCCTGCAACGGCTGCTGCGCCAGCGCAGGACAAGCCTGCGGATGTGCCTGAAGTCAGCGCTCAGACCAATCCTGGTGCTGTAGAGCTGCCCGGCCTGCCTGAGACTGCCCCTGTAGTTCGCGAGAAAGTCACGGTCTCTACCGATGTGCTGCGTCTGACCTTTGACGGCCAGGGCGGTGCAGTGGTGAACGCCGAGCTGCTGGACTACGCACAGAATGAAAACCAGAAGCAGCCTTTCGTGCTGTTTGAAGACAGCGCCAAGCGCGTCTATGTGGCACAGACAGGTCTGGTGGGCGGTGACTTCCCTACCCACAAGACGGTGATGAACCTGCTGCCTGGCGACCGTGAACTCAAGGACGGCCAGGACGAGCTGCAGGTGCGCTTTGAATCGCCCGAGCAGGGCGGCGTGAAGCTGATCAAGACCTTTACGCTCAAGCGCGGCTCCTACGCCATTGGCGTGAAACACGAAGTGGTCAACACAGGCAGCGCTGCCGTGACCCCTCAGCTGTACCTGCAGCTGATGCGTGATGGCACACACGAAGGTGCCGACAGCGCTTTCTACTCCACCTACACCGGCCCTGCTTTCTATTCGGACGAGCAGAAGTTCCAGAAGGTGTCCTTTGAGGACATCACCAAGGACAAGGCCAGCTTCCAGGAAACCTCCAACAGCGGCTACGTGGCCATGGTGCAGCACTACTTCGCCAGCGCATGGCTGCTGGGTGAAGGCATCTACCGCGACAACTTTGCCCGCAAGGTGGGCAACGACCTGTTTGCTGCCGGCATGATCACGCCGCTGGGCACCATCCAGCCCGGCGAGACCAAGGCGCTGGACGCACGTCTGTTCGCCGGCCCTCAGCTGGAAAAGGTGCTGGAAGCACTGACCCCCGGCCTGGAACTGGTCAAGGACTATGGCTGGCTGACCATTCTGGCCAAGCCCCTGTACTGGCTGCTGGACAAGATCCACGGCGTGCTGGGTAACTGGGGCTGGTCCATCGTAGGTCTGGTGCTGCTGCTGAAGATTCTGTTCTACTGGCTCAATGCCAAGGCCTATGCCTCCATGGCCAAGATGCGCGCGATCAACCCCCGCATCATGGAGATGCGTGAGCGCCTCAAGAACAACCCCCAGCAGATGCAGCAGGAAATGATGCGCATCTATCGTGAGGAGAAGGTCAACCCCATGGGTGGCTGCTTCCCCATCATGATCCAGATCCCTGTGTTCATTGCGCTGTACTGGGTGCTGCTGTCGTCCGTGGAAATCCGCCACGCCAGCTGGCTGTGGATTTCTGACCTGTCGGCCAAGGATCCCCTGTTCATCCTGCCTGTGCTGATGCTGATGTCCACCATGCTGCAGACGGCCCTGAACCCTGTGCCGCCAGATCCCATGCAGGCCAAGATGATGTGGATCATGCCGCTGATCTTCAGCGTGATGTTCTTCATGTTCCCCGCAGGTCTGGTGCTGTACTGGCTGACCAACAACATCCTGTCGATCGCCCAGCAGTGGATGATCAACAAGCGCATGGGTGTGCCACCCAAGTTCAACCTGCCTGACTTTTTGAAGAAAACGCCTGACAGCGCGAACAAGAAGAAATAATCAGCCCTTGCGCTGAGAGAAAGCATCAGGGGCCGCGCAAGCGGCCCTTGTTCTTTCAAAACAAGAGCGTTTAGCGCTGGTGTACTCTAGATTTCAGATAGAAAACATGCTGAAAACCAGTGCAGACAAGCGCAAAGCGCTCCTGTTTTGAAGGAAAGCTGCCGCAGCGGCAGCCCAACATAGGATGACCAGCCATGCTTGCGCGCCATAACGATCCCATCGTCGCCATTGCCACAGCCCCCGGACGCGGGGCCGTCGGCATTGTGCGTGTCTCCGGAAAGCAGCTGGCAGACTTTGTGCGCCACCTGCTGGGCAAGGCCCTCAAGCCCCGCGAGGCCACGTACCTGCCCTTCCGGGATGGCAAGGGCGCACCCATTGACCACGGTCTGGCCATCTACTTTCCCGGCCCCAACAGCTACACCGGCGAAGACGTGCTGGAACTGCAGGCCCACGGCGGCCCCGTGGTGCTGCAGCTGCTGCTGGCGCGCTGCCTGGAAGCCGCGCAGGCACGCACCGACGCCGATGCCCCCGTGCTGCCCGGCCTGCGTCTGGCCGAGCCCGGCGAGTTCACCCAGCGCGCCTTCATGAACGACAAGATCGACCTGGCCCAGGCCGAGGCGATTGCCGACCTGATCGACGCCAGCACCGAAGCCGCCGCGCGCAGCGCCAGCCGTTCGCTCTCGGGTGAGTTTTCGCGCGAAATCCGCGAACTGCGTGATGCCTTGGTGCACCTGCGCATGCTGGTCGAAGCCACGCTGGACTTCCCCGAAGAAGAAATCGACTTTCTGCAAAAGGCCGATGCCTATGGCCAGCTGGACAATCTGCGCGATCAGCTGGGTCTGGTCTTGGCCCGCACGCAACAGGGCGCGCTGCTGCGCGAAGGCATCAAGGTGGTGATTGCGGGCCAGCCCAATGCGGGCAAGAGTTCGCTGCTCAATGCACTGGCCGGGGCGGAACTGGCCATCGTCACCCCGATTGCCGGCACCACACGCGACAAGGTGCAGCAAACCATCCAGATCGATGGCGTGCCCCTGCATGTGATTGACACCGCCGGCCTGCGTGACAGCGACGACGAGGTGGAGCGCATCGGCATCGCGCGCGCCTGGGACGAGATTGCTGCGGCCGATGCCGTGCTGTTCCTGCACGACCTCTCGCGCATGCAGGAGGCCGACTATGTGGCGGCGGACCTGGACATTGCCCAGACGCTGGCCGAGCGCATTGCGCCCAATATTCCGGTGATCGACCTGTGGAACAAGACGGACCTTGCCGCGCCCGGGGCGAACATGCAGACGCTGGCCCCTTTGGCAGGCCGCAAGGGCACGGAGGAAAGTCTGAGCCTGTCCGCACGCACAGGCGACGGTCTGGATGCTGTGCGCAAGCGCCTGCTGCAGGTGGCAGGCTGGCAGTCGGCCGCCGAAGGCCTGTACATCGCGCGTGCTCGCCATGTGGAAGCCCTGCAGGCCGTGGGCGCGCACCTCGACGAAGCCCACGCCCAGCTGAACGTGCCAGGCCCGGCGCTGGACATCCTGGCCGAAGAGCTGCGCCTGGCGCAGACCGCGCTCAACAGCATCACGGGCGAGTTCACCTCGGACGATCTGCTGGGGGTGATCTTCTCCAGCTTCTGTATTGGCAAGTAAGCCCCATACAGCCGCTGCCGCCCTATTTGAAACCCAGTATTTTCAAGCGCCAGCAGCTATTGTTTGGATAGCTTCTGGCTGGTATGCCGCAGCCAGCCCAGCCCCTGACTGGTTCCGGCACGTGGGCGGTACTCACAGCCCACCCAGCCCTCATAGCCCAGCGCATCGAGCACGCCGAACAGGTAGTCGTAGTTCAGTTCGCCCACATCGGGCTCATGGCGCTCGGGCACGCCTGCAATCTGGATGTGGCCCACACGCCCCGTTGGCAGGTACTGGCGCAGCTTCATGGCCACATCACCTTCCACAATCTGGCAGTGGTACAGATCCATCTGTACCTTGAGGTTGGGCGCTGCCACCAGCTGCACCAGCTGGTGCGCCTGAGCCTGCGTCTGTAGGAAGTAGCCCGGCATGTCACGACCATTGATGGGCTCGATCAGCACCTCCACCCCCGCATCAGCCGCGGCCTGTGCTGCCCAGCGCAGATTGCTCAGCGCCGTATCTTCCAGCAGCTTGCGCGGCGCGCCTTCCGGCGCAAAACCGCTCATCAGGTGAATGCGCGGACAGCGCAGCGCTCGTGCGTAACGCAGTGCCTGCAGTACGCCCGCCTGAAACACCTGCTCCTGCCCCGGCAGGCACAGTGTGCCGCGCTGGCCTGCCTCCCAGGCCGCCACCATGGCCTCAGGCGTTGCCCCGCCGGGCGGGGCATTGAACAGCACCTGCTGCAAGCCCGCCTGCGCCAGCGCATCGGCCAGCACTTCGGGCGCGTAGGCATAAGGGAAGAGGTATTCCACCGCCGCAAAACCGTCTTCTGCGGCCGCAGCAAAGCGGTCCAGAAACGGCAGCTCGGTGTACATCAGCGACAGGTTGGCAGCAAAACGTGGCATGGCGGCATTATGGAAACAGCGAGGTCACGCGTCTGTCACACTGGTTTAGGGCGTGTTCACGTAAACATTGGGTTCGCGCAGCCACGACAAGGCTGTCAATGCGCGACGCACGGTGCAGCGCGGGTGTCCACCCGCGCAAGACGGGCAACAAAGCAGGGGCGGCCTTGTCGTGGCTGCCCCTGATATTGAAATCACAAATGGGGTTGAAGGCTTGGGGCTGTCTGCGTTGTTGCGGCGGCTGGCAAGGCGCTAGGCATTGCTGCGCCACCGCGCCTAGCAGCCCATCCCCAAGCCTTCAACGCGAATTCCCAAGCTTTATGTGAACACGTCCTAGTGTCCTGTCCTGTTAATTTATGGCATTAATCGTGCATGCCAATACGGTATCTTGAGAACGGAGATACCGCTATGAGAACTGGCAGACCAAAGACTCAATTGGTGTTGAGCAATGAAGAGCGG
>JAEZZU010000248.1 GCA_023418355.1 Pseudomonadota bacterium
TCAGCACCGACACGGGCACGCGTTTTTCGATTGACCACACGCACAACAAAGACCCATTCCTGAACTGGCGTGCGGTCAGCAAACTGCAGCTGGACAAGAAGTACCCCGAGATTTCTACCCGTCTGACCTCGCTGCCCGACTACAGCGGCTGGAACTACTTCATTGGCGGCAAGGCTGCGCGCGAAAAGCTGGCGGACTACTCCGTCAACAATATTTCGCTGCTGGCTGCCGTGGCAAGAGCGAAGACAAGATCGACCGCAACTACTACGTGCAGTACGACATGGCCAAGCCGCAGGGCAACCAGGACTTGCCTTCCAGCTCGGCCGTGACCGGCAACTACAGCTGGACGGGGCGCTACTTCAACAACCTCATCAACCCTACGCGGGGTTATGGCTTCGGCGTGGAACTGGGCGCGGGCTCCACACTCACCCCGGACAACGAGCCCTTTGGCCGTGTCAGCGCACGCTGGCTCTACTACCTGCCTCTGTCCCGCGATGAAGAGACGGGCCGCCGCAGCCGCCTGGCGCTGCGTGCCAATGGCGGTGCCGTGCTGGCGCGCCAGGATGCCACCATCCCGGTCACCCTGCTGTTTCTGGCGGGTGGCGATAACTCCATCCGTGGCTACCGCTACCAGAGCATTGGCGCGCGCACGGACAACGGTGACCTGATCGGTGGCCGCTACATGCTCACCGGCAGCGTGGCATGGATTCGCCCCATCACCGTGGCCGGCAACCATTCGGACTGGGAGCAGTCCTACTTTATTGATACCGGCACGGTGACCGACAACATGAGCGACACCAAGCTCTACACCGGTATCGGTACCGGCGTGCTCTGGAAAAGCCCCGTCGGCCCCATGCAAGTCGATGTGGCCTATGGTGTGCAAACCCAAAAAATCCGCCTGCACCTGCGTTTAGGTTTTAACTTCTGATTTCATGCCTGCAGCCCGCACTCCCCGTTCTCCGTCATCCTCCTCGGGCCGCCGCTGGCTGTGGCGCATGCTGCTCGGCGTCTCCATACTGCTGCTGGGCGTGGTCGCGCTGCTGGGCACTGCCTGGTGGTGGTCTGGCCAGAGCCAGTCGCTGCAGCGCACCCTCGAATATGTGGAGCGCTGGCTGCCCGCAGACCAGAAGCTGGAAGCACGCGGTGTGCAGGGCACACTGCGCAACGGCGGGCAGATTGGCTGGCTACGCTGGAGCAGCCCCACCATGCAGGTGGAAGTCACCAAGGCCGACATTGGCTGGCGTCTGCCCCCCCTGCTGTCGCGCACCGTGCACTTTGGTCAGGTGAACATGGAGCAGCTGCGCATCCAGAGCACGCCAGGCCCCAAGGATGAAACACCCACCGAGCCCCTGCAGTCGCTGGAGCTGCCGGTGCGCATTGACCTGCCCGTGCACATCGAGCAGTTCATCTGGGATGGCCCGCCACAGATAGAAATCAACGCACTGGATGCCCTGTACCGCTACACCGGCAAGGAACACCAGCTGGACGTGCGCAGCCTGCGCTATGCCGATGGCAGCTATGAGGCAGAACTGCGCCTGCAGGGCGCTGCCCCCATGCAGCTGCAGGCCTCCCTGCAGGGCCATCTGCAGACCACGCTGCCGGGCAAGGCTGAGCAAGCCCTCAAGGTCGAGGCTCAGGCCAAGGTCCAGGGCACACTGGCCACAGAAGCTGCCCGTCTGCAGATCACCGCGCAGGCCGATACCACCACCGTCAGCACGGCCTCCGAAGGAGCGCAGAGTGCAGACGCAGCACAGGCGGCCTCTACGGCAGACATTTCCGCCACCATTGCCCCCTGGAGCGCGCAGGTGCTGGAGCAGGCAGACGCCAAGCTGCAGCACATCAACATTGCCTGGTTTTTGCCCGATGGCCCACAGACCGACCTGAGCGGCAGCCTGCAGGCTGGCCCCAAGGACAATGGCTGGGCACTGCAAGCCAGCGTGGACAACCCGCTGGCCGGCCCCTGGGACCAGCAGGCCCTGCCCGTGCGCACACTCAGTGCTCAGGCACAGTTTGACGGTCAGCAGCAATGGACACTGGAGCAGGCGCGTATCGACCTGGGCCCCAAAGGCCCGGCCCACGTGCAGGCACAGGGGCAGTTCAATACCGACAGCCAGGTGTTTGAAGGCCAGGTGGAATTTGTCGAGATCAACCCCGCACTGCTCTACAGCACACTGGACAGCGCGCCCCTGTCCGGCAGCCTGCAGGCCCACAGTGACACCAGCCAGCAGGTGCAGTTCAAGCTGGACCTGAAAGCCCCTGACGCTCGCCAGCGCGGTGCCCTGCATCTGGGTGCTGCGCGTGCGGAAGGCAGCTGGCAGGCGCCAGAGCTGCAGGTGCGCCAGCTGTATCTGCAGGCCTTGCAGACCACGCTGCAAAGCCCCAGCATCCGCTTCAACACCGACACCCAGCACGTCGAAGGCAAGCTGCAGGCCCAGCTGCCCGGCGCGCAGGCAGATCTGGAACTGAACACCAGCCCCACCGAAGGCCAGGGCCAGCTGCAGCTGAACATCCAGGCTGTGCAGACGCTGACACAGTGGCTGGAAGAACTGCCCGGCATGCACGACCTGCTCGGTGGAGCCAGCCTGCAAGGCCATGCACAGGCCAAGCTGCAATGGCAAGGCGGCTGGGGCAAGCTGCAGCAGCGGCTGCAAAACCCTGCTGCTGCCCGCGAAGCCAGCCAGATGCGCCTGAACGCACAGCTGCTGGTGCCACAGCTGAGCTACCAGACCATCGATGGTTCGACCTCCAGCCTTGCAGACTTGAAGCTCACACTGGATGGCAGCCCTGAATCCCTTCAGACCGATCTGGGCACACAGGCCAAGATCGGCAATGAAAGCCTGCGCCTGCAGACCGCTGCCGTGCTGGGCCTGCAGCAAGGTGCGAATGCCCATGCCATGGACTGGCATGCACGCATCAACCAGCTGCTGGCACAGTGGCAGACACTCAGCGATGCCACACCATGGAAAGCACAGCTGGCCGAGCCACTGAGCATCCAGCAGCGCACCACCGGCAACCCCACGCAGACCACCAGCATCGAAACCAGCGCGGGCAAGCTCACCGTACAGCCCCCAGCCCATGCCGGAGAAACGGCCGCCTATGCCGTCTGGGAACCCATACTCCTGCGCCAAAGTGCAAAGGGCAACTGGGCCATCCGCAGCAAGGGCCGCCTGCACGATCTGCCCATGATGTGGGCCGATGTACTGAACCCCGACCACCCACCGCTGGCCGCCATCGGCATCAGCGGCGATCTGCTGTTCCAGGGCGAATGGGATGTAGATACCACCGGCAACAAGCTGCGCGCCCATGCCCTGGTCGAGCGTGCCAGCGGCGACATCCGCTTCACCGCCGAAGACAGCAGTGCAGCCAACGTCACCGTCATTCGCAGCTCGGGCGCCAGTGAGCAGCGCAGCCCCAACTCCACCCAGGTGCAGTCACGCGCCTTCACGGGTGGCCGTGGCGTTCGCGCACGCGTGCAGGAAATGCGCGTGCTGCTCGATGCGAATGACAAAGACGTGCGCGCCCAGCTGCACTGGAGCACCGAGCGCGCCGGGCAGATTCATGCCGATGTGCGCAGCCAGATACAGGTGATGCCCGATGGCATCGTCTGGCCTGACAGCGCCCCCCTGTCCGGCACCATTGATGCCGCCCTGCCCAATCTGGGCGTCTGGGCCTTCTTTGCGCCGCCGGGCTGGCGCGTCTCTGGCAGCTTCATGGCGGACCTGGACCTGTTCGGCACCCGCAAGGCCCCCGACTGGCGCGGCAAGATCGAAGCAGACCAACTGGGCGTACAGTCCCTGCTCGATGGCGTAGACCTCAAGGATGGCCGCCTGCGCGCACAGCTGCAGGGCTCGCGCATCAACATCACGGAAATCTATCTGCAAGGCGGTGAAGGCAGCAGCACCCGCGTCACGGGCCAGAGCGGCAACCTGACTGAAGCGACCAAAGAAGGCGGCACACTCAAAGGCTCCGGCGTCATTGAGTACGACCCACTGGCACCAGAAAGCAGCTCCGGCCTGCGCATGGACCTGCAGGCCGTGGCCAACCACCTGCAGGTACTGGTGCGTGCCGATCGCCAGCTCAGCGTCAGCGGCGACCTGAAAGCCCTGCTGGAGCAAGGCCAGTTCACGCTGGATGGCAAGCTCACCATTGACCGCGCCGCCATCATTCTGGCCAGCGACTCCGCTCCATCACTGGGTGATGACGTACACATCACCTCAGCCGCCACCCGCAAGGCTGCAGCCCAAAAGGCCGCCCGCGAAGCCGCACAGGCCAGTGGTGCCGTGCAGGCCAGCAAGCCTCCGATCCTGCATGTACAGCTGAACTTGGGCGATGACTTCGCGCTGCAAGGCTACGGCATCACCACACGCCTGAAAGGCGAACTCACCATCTCCGGCGGCCCACGCATCACCGGGGAAATCCACACCGTCAATGGCCGCTACCGCGCCTGGGGTCAGCTGATGGATGTGGAAAAGGGCACGATCCGCTTCAACGGTCCCTATGACAACCCGGCGCTGGACATCGTGGCCATTCGCCCCAACATCGACGTGCGCGCAGGCGTCAAGGTCACAGGCAGCGCCAACAACCCACGCATCACCCTGTTCTCTGACCCAGAGATGTCTGATGCGGAAAAGCTCTCCTGGATCGTCATGGGCCGCGGTGCCTCGGGCGGTGGTGCGGAATCGGCACTGCTGCAACAGGCAGCGCTGGCCATGCTCAGTGGTGGTGGCAGCGGCGGCAACTTTGCCTCGCAGCTGGGCTTTGACGAAATTGGCTTCAGCGGCCCCAGCGAAGACGGCGAACGCGGCGCAGCGCTGACCGTAGGCAAGCGCCTGTCCAAGGACCTGTATGTGGCCTATGAACAAAGCCTGAACGGCGCCATGGGCACGCTGTTTATCTTCTACGACCTCTCACGCCGCCTGACGCTGCGTGCCCAGACCGGAGAAAACAGCGCGGTCGATCTGATCTACACCCGGGTCAAGGATTGATCGCTGACGCACAAACTTGGCTGGCAGCAGGCCCACGGCATTTACAATACCGCCCTGATCCTGCTGCAGCCAAGCTGCTGCACAGCATCAACTGCGCCGATGTCCCGGTAGTTCAATGGATAGAACAATTTCCTCCTAAGAAATAGATACAGGTTCGATTCCTGTCCGGGATACCAGCCACGCCGCGCAAGCGGTTCACTGATTCGAAACCCACATGCCCTCCGGTATGTGGGTTTTTTCTTGTCTGCTGCGGGTTACTCCATCACGCTGGATGGTGAAGCAGCATGACCATCGTCTCCTGAATAAAGAGCGCAACATCCTCACACAATGCCCGCGCAATAGCGACACTTACCGTCTTTTCAAGAGCTTTTAGCGAAAAATTTTCTTCGAAAAAAGTGCTTGAAATGCCCTGCAAGGTACACATCTGGGAAGCATGACAGCGCGGATAGCGCCACACAGACAAAGGAGTTTTCACATGTTTCTCGCAACCCCCATCATCCGTCACGTATCCCGTCCTGACGCTGCTCTGCAGCGCTTCATG
>JAEZZU010000372.1 GCA_023418355.1 Pseudomonadota bacterium
AGAGAAGAGATAGTTGAAATTTGGGGGTGGTGCGCTGGGCGCCTACTGCACAATTTATGTCGTCTTCCTCCCTGCACCCCATGCTTAACGTGGCCATCAAGGCCGCTCGCGCCGCTGGCGCCCTCATCAACCGCGCTGCTCTGGACGTAGAAACCGTCCGCGTGGCACAGAAGCAGGTCAATGACTTCGTGACCGAAGTTGACCAGGCCGCCGAGCGCGTCATCATCGAAACCCTGCTGGGTGCCTACCCTGACCACGGCATTCTGGGCGAGGAAAGCGGCAACGAGTTCGGCAACCAGAACTCGGACTACGTCTGGATCATCGATCCTCTGGACGGCACTACCAACTTCATCCACGGCTTCCCTGTGTACTGCGTGAGCATCGCGCTGGCCGTCAAGGGCAAGATTGAGCACGCCGTGGTGTATGACCCCACCCGCAACGACCTGTTTACCGCTACCCGTGGCCGTGGCGCCTTCCTGAACGAGCGCCGCATCCGCGTGTCCAAGCGCACCCAGCTCAAGGACTGCCTGGTGTCCACCGGCTTTCCCTTCCGTCCTGGCGACAACTTCCGCGCCTACATGCGCATGTTCAGCGAAATCACCCAGCGCACTGCTGGCGTGCGTCGCCCCGGCGCTGCTGCGCTGGATCTGGCCTATGTGGCAGCAGGCTTTACCGATGGCTTCTTTGAAACCGGCCTGAACATCTGGGACGTGGCCGCAGGCAGCCTGATCGTGACCGAAGCCGGTGGCCTGGTGGGTAACTTCACGGGCGAAGCCGACTTCCTGGAGCAGCGTGAGTGCCTGGCAGGCAACCCACGTGCCTACGGCCAGCTGGTGTCCATCCTGAGCAAGTACAGCAAGTTTGCCGGTGTGGAAGAAAAGCTGGGCGTGGATGCAGGCCTGGCTGCCGACAAGAAGGAAGAAGACGAAGACAAGCAAAACGACTAAGCCGCTGTCTGATCGCTTTTCTGCAAAAACCGCAAGCGCGCAAGCCTTGCGGTTTTTTTGTGCCTTCGTCCTATGGACATGCCCACACGAGCGCACCAACATATTCCACGCAGGCTCACCGCCAACCTATGCAGGAGAGATTTGTGGAATACAAGGATTACTACAAGATTCTGGGAGTTGCCAAAGATGCCAGTGCCGAGGACATCAAAAAGGCCTTCCGCAAGCTGGCACGCAAATACCACCCGGATATCAGCAAGGAGCCGGATGCTGCCGCAAAAATGGCCGAGGTCAATGAAGCCAACGCCGTGCTCTCCGATCCCGAAAAACGCAAGGCCTATGACGAACTGGGCGACGCCAGCCGCTTTCAGCAGACCGCAGGTGACAGTGCAGGCTTTCAGCCACCACCGGGCTGGGAGTTCCACCACGGCAGTGCCGATGGACAGGCAGACTACAGCAGCTTTTTTGAAGAACTGTTTGGCCGTGCCCAGCGCGCACGTCGCCACAGCGGCCCACCGCCCGACATGCGTGGGCAGGACCAGCACGCCAGCATCGAGCTGGAAGTGCCTGACAGCTACAACGGCGGCATGCGCGTGCTGCGCCTGCGCAATGTGCAACTGGATGCCCACGGCCATGCGCAGGAAGTGGAACGTGAACTGCAAGTCACCATCCCGAAAGGTGTGTACGAAGGCCAGATGATTCGCCTGGCCGGGCAAGGAGCCCCCGGCTATGGCAAAGGGGAAGCCGGTGATCTGCTGCTGGAAGTGCGGTTTAAGGACGACAAGCGCTGGCACGCTCAAGGCAAGGACGTGTACCAGCAACTGCCGCTGGCCCCGTGGGAAGCAGCGCTTGGCGGCCCCGTGCATTTCGACACACTGGCCGGCCCACTCGAAATTACCATTCCTGCCGGCTCACAGGCAGGGCGCAAGCTGCGCGTCAGGGGCAAGGGGCTGCCCAGCAAGCAGCACGGTGATCTGTATCTGGTGCTGCAGATCGTAGTGCCACCCGTCTTCAGCGATGCACAACGCCAGGCCTATGAAGCACTGTCCAAAGCCTTTGAAGGCCGCAACCCACGCACAGGAGAAGCTGCATGAGCACACACTTCTACACACCACCTGATGTACTGGAAGCCCAGGCGCTGAGCCTGGAGGAGCTGGCACAGGCCTGCCGCATGGATACACACTGGGTGGTAGAACGCGTGAGCACAGGCATCCTGCAATGTGATGCGGGCTGCGATGCGCACAACCTGAGTGCTCACACCAGCTGGCGCTTCAGCACGCATACCGTGATTCGCGCCCGGCGCATTGCGGACCTGGAACGCATCTTTGATGCAGACCCCCAGCTGGCCGCACTCACGGCAGACCTGATGGAAGAAGTGCGCCAGCTGCGCAGACAGGTCAAGGCGTCATAGCCCTCAGGCAATATCCAGCATGGGCTGCATCTGCACAAAGTGATGCAGTGCAGCCTGGGCTGGCAGTGCCGTCAGCTCATTGATGGGCTCTTGCTCATCGACCAGCGCATAAGCCATGGACCAGCGTGCGAAACGGCGTGCGCCATCCAGCGGTGCATGCAGCAGCGGCACGATCTGATGGTGTCTGGGGTCGCAGCCAATTCTGTCGATCAAGCCCTGTATGGCCTCTTTCGGGCCTTCGATGTATTGCGCAAAGCGCATGCCATCAAAAATCAGCATGCCAGTGATCTCATGCTGCTGATTGAAACTGCGAGCAGTTTTGATGATGTCAGCCACGCAGCTGACCGGGGCATCCGGCGCAATCCGGCTGTGGTAGAGAAAACAGAACAGGTTCTGGCTCACAGGTAACTCCTCCAAGGACATGGTTTCGTGGTTATCTGCGCTCAGAAAGCTGCATCGGTGCAACATCTTGCCTGCAAGCGGGCTGTTTACCTAGCGCATGCAATACACCCAGAGCATCCGGGATAATTTGACACTTGATCCCGACGAGCCATATGCCTGAGCGCTCGCCCACCACAAGGAACCCTCGTTTTGTCTACCTCTGACGTTTCCACGCACAACCCGAACAACAACAGCGTGCAGACCCCTTCCGGCTCTCCACTGAGCGCACCGCTGGAAGCACACACTCCCATGATGGCGCAGTACCTGCGCATCAAGGCCAACTACCCCGACACGCTCGTGCTCTACCGCATGGGGGACTTTTACGAAGTCTTCTGGGAAGACGCGGAAAAAGCTGCGCGCCTGCTGGACATCACACTGACCACGCGCGGGCAGTCGGCAGGCTTCCCAGTTGCGATGGCAGGCGTTCCCTTTCATGCACTGGAAAGCTATCTGGGGCGCCTGATCAAGATGGGCGAATCGGTAGCAATCTGCGAGCAGGTCGGCGAAGTGGGTGCCAGCAAGGGGCCTGTGGAGCGCAAGGTGGTGCGCGTAGTCACACCCGGCACGCTCACGGACACCGAGCTGCTCAGCGACAAGCAGGAAGCCATGCTGCTGGCGCTGCACACGGCCGGCCGCCAGCGCTGCGGCCTGGCCTGGATGAGCGTGACGCAAGGCCGCATCCACCTGGCCGAATGCGAGCAGGACGAGCTGGGCGAATGGCTGGCGCGCATTGGCCCCAGCGAAGTGATTTACAGCGCAGGCGTGACCGAGCGCTTTGAGCAGAACCTGTTCGCCCTCAAGCACAGTGGCGCTGTCGCCTGCCCGCTGTCTCCACGCCCTGACTGGCAGTTTGATACGGGGCTGGGTGAGCGCAAGCTGCTGGAGCTGCTGGGCGCCTCCAGCCTCAAGGCCTGGGAAGCCGAAGATCTGCCCCTGGCCCACGCCGCCAGCGCCGCGCTGCTCAGCTATGCGGAGCACACGCAAGGGCGCAATCTCACGCACATCCACAGCATTCGCGTGCAGCGCGATGACCAGCTCATCAACCTGCCGCCCACCACGCGCCGCAATCTGGAGCTGGTCAAGACCCTGCGTGGCGAAGACAGCCCCACGCTGTTTTCGCTGCTGGACACCTGCATGACGGGCATGGGCAGCCGCCTGCTCAAGAGCTGGCTGCTGGAGCCCAAACGTGACCGTGCTGAGCCAATAGCGCGCCTGTCCGCCATCGATGTGCTGCGGGGCAACGATGCGCTGGGCGGCACCATGCCCTGGCAGGCGCTGCGCGCCGAACTCAAGGGTGTGAGCGATGTGGAGCGCATCACCGCACGCACGGCACTGCGCCAGGTGCGCCCGCGCGAGCTGGTCGCTCTGGGCAAGACACTACAAAAAGCACAGCTGCTGGCGCAGACACCACAAGCCCCATCGGCCTATTTGAACCAGATTTTTCAAGACCTGCTGCCGCCCGAAGGCTGCGCCGACCTGCTGGCTGCCGCCATCATGGAAGAACCCGCCGCGCTGGTGCGCGACGGTGGCGTGATTGCGCGCGGCTTTGATGCCGAGTTGGACGAGCTACGCGGCATCCAGGAAAACTGTGATGAATTCCTGCTGGAACTCGAAGCCAAGGAAAAGCTGTTCACCAACATCCCCAACCTGCGCGTGCAGTTCAACAAGGTGCATGGCTTCTACATCGAGGTCACGAACAGCTACAAGGACATGGTGCCCGCGCACTACCAGCGCCGCCAGACGCTGAAAAACTGCGAGCGCTACATCACGCCCGAACTCAAGGCCTTCGAAGACAAGGCCCTGTCGGCCAACGAGCGTGCGCTGCAGCGTGAGAAGTTTCTGTACGAACAGCTGCTGGACCAGCTGCAGCCCCATGTGCCCGGCCTCACCCGCGTGGCACAGGCGATTGCAGCGCTGGATGTTCTCTGCACGCTGGCTGAGCGCTCACTCACACTGAACTGGAACAAGCCCGAATTCACCAGCGTGCCCTGCATCGAGATCGAAGCCGGCCGCCACCCCGTGGTGGAAGCGCGCATGGCGGAAACCTCCAGCGGCAGCTTTATCCCCAACCACACGCGCATGAACGTGAACACGCGCATGCAGATCATCACCGGCCCGAACATGGGCGGTAAATCGACCTACATGCGCCAGGTGGCGCTCATTGTGCTGCTGGCCAGCATGGGCAGCTATGTGCCCGCGGCAGGCTGCCGCCTGGGGCCGATCGACGCCATCCACACCCGCATTGGCGCGGCCGATGATCTGGCCAACGCCCAGTCCACCTTCATGATGGAGATGACCGAGGCCGCGCAGATCCTGCACGCTGCCACGCCACATTCGCTGGTGCTGATGGACGAAATTGGCCGCGGCACCAGCACTTTTGACGGGCTGGCGCTGGCTTCCGGCATTGCCATGCAGCTGCACGACCGCACCAAGGCGTTCACGCTGTTTGCGACGCACTACTTTGAGCTGACCGAACTGCCCGCCACGGCCAAGGCCGCGGTGAACGTGCATGTGGGCGCGGCCGAGTCAGGCAGCGATATCGTCTTTCTGCACGAAATCCAGCCCGGCCCCGCTTCGCGCAGCTATGGCGTGCAGGTGGCCAAGCTCGCCGGCATGCCCGCGGCCGTGCTCAACCACGCACGCCACACGCTGGAAGCGCTGGAGGCACGCGACGAGGCCGACAAGGCCCAGGTCGATCTGTTTGCGGCGCCGCCCATGCCGGAATCGGCCTTGCAGGCCACGCCCGTGGAAGATGCGCTGGCGCAGATCAATCCGGATGCCTTGAGTCCTCGTGAGGCGCTGGAGGCGCTGTACCAGCTCAAAAAACTGGCCCAGCGCAATTAACACAGCCGCACAGCAGGCGTCACCTGGGTGATGGACAAAGGCTTGTGCCTGTCGACAATCAGCGCTCTGTCGCTGGTTTGCGGCACAAGCCCCATACGCCATCCATCCCATGCAGCCTCTGATCTTTGCCCACGCCAACAGCTTTCCCGCAGGCACCTACCGCTATCTGTTTGCCCAGCTGCGCGAGCGCGGTTTTGACGTACAGGCGCTGGAGCGCTTTGGCCACGATGTGCGCTACCCTGTCACCAGCAACTGGCCGCATCTGGTGCGGCAGCTGGCTGACTTTGCGCAGCCACTGGTGCAGCGCTGGGGCCAGCCAGCGCTGTTTCTGGGGCACTCGCTCGGTGGGTTTGTCAGCCTGATGCTGGCTGCCCAGCACCCGGCACTGGCCAGCGGTGTGCTGATGCTCGATTCACCGCTGATCCACGGCTGGCGCGCCAAATCTGTGGCTGTGGCCAAGCGCACCCAACTCATCGACAGCGTCTCGCCCGGCAAGATCAGCCGCAAGCGGCGCAACCTCTGGAACACGCGGGAAGAAGCGCTGGCACTGTTTCAAAGCAAGAAATCATTTGCCAGGTGGCACCCGCAGATGCTGCAGGACTATGTGGAGCATGGCCTGATGCCCACCGATGACGGTCGCTTTACCCTGTTCTTTACGCGCGAAGAGGAAACCGCCATCTACAACACCCTGCCCCACAACCTGGGCCAGCTGCTGCACCAGCACCCGCTGCGCTGCCCCGTGGGCTTTATTGGTGGACTGCAGTCCAGAGAGATGAAGCAGGTTGGCATGGACATGACGCAGAAGGTCACACGCGGGCGCATCATGATGCTGGAGGGCAGCCACCTCTTCCCCATGGAGCACCCACAGGCTACTGCCGCTGCCATTGAAGCGCAGTGGCTGAATTTGCAGATTGCAGCCAGCCTTCGCAAAAACTGAAGCAGCCAGCGCTTGTCAATCAATGGTTTGAAAAATAAATCACATCCAAACCTTTATTTATCAAGCGCTAGCTGCTATTTTTTTTGAGGGCGGATTCAAATCTGAACTGCAACACCTGCAACTGTTAAGGACAGCAGATGTCTGCAAGTCGTTCGCCATACAGCCAACTCCAACCCGAAGATCGCCTCACCATCGCCAGCTTGCTACAGCAGCGCTATAGCGTACGTGGCATTGCTCGAGTATTAGGCCGCTGTACC
>JAEZZU010000005.1 GCA_023418355.1 Pseudomonadota bacterium
CACAGGTTTGCTGGAGGGCATCAACAACCGCATCAAACTCATCAAGCGCATGGCCTACGGATACCGCAACACTGAATACTTCTTCTTGAAGATCAAGGCCGCATTCCCCGGAAATCCGTGAAGAACCTAAAAATTAGAGCAGGAGTGGTGGTGGAGACAACGCTGATCGTGGTGGTGGCCGGGGCGATGTGCGCCGGTTTTGTGCAGGGCGTTTCAGGCTTTGCGTTTGGCATGGTGGCCATGTCGTTCTGGGCCTGGGTGCTGGAGCCGCAGGTAGCGGCCGTGCTGGCTGTGTGCTGCTCGCTGGCGGGGCAGATTCTCGCCGTCTTCAGCGTGCGCCGTGGAGCGCACTTGCCGCAGCTGCTGCCGTTTGTGCTGGGTGGGCTGGTCGGCATTCCCGTGGGCTTGTGGCTGCTGCCGCAGCTGGACATGCTCTGGTTCAAGGCAGGGCTGGGTGCGCTGCTGCTGATCTGGTGCCCCACCATGCTGCTGATGCAGCGCCTGCCCCCCATCACGCACGGCGGGCGGGTGGCCGATGCCGTGGCGGGCTGGGCCGGCGGTGTGCTGGGTGGTCTGGGCGGCTTTACGGGCACGATTCCCACGCTGTGGTGCAGTCTGCGCCGCTTTCCCAAGGACACGCAGCGTGCGGTGATTCAGAACTTCAATCTGTCCATGCTGCTGGTGGTGGCGCTGCTGTATGCGGAACGCGGCCTGATCACCGGTCCGGTGCTGCACTGGCTGGCGTGGCTGCTGCCCGCCATGCTGCTTCCTGCCTGGCTGGGCATGCACACCTATAAGGGTATGAGTGAGGCTGCCTTTCGCCAGCTGATTCTGGTGATGCTCACGCTCTCAGGTCTTGCCATGCTGGGCAGTGCGGTGCCCAGGCTGTTGGCAGGTGCATAGTACTTATTGATAAAAAATAGCCACCAGGGCTTATTTGATAAGCGCTGGTAGCTATAAATTTTCTCGCTGAAAGATGATCTGCACGGCTGACATGCCGTGCAGAGGGGGCGACCGGCTCAGGCCGTCTTGACGGCTTGCTGCTGCGCGTTGCGCACAATGGGCAGCTCCTGCAGGCCAAAGTGACCGCGCAGCGTGTCGCTGGTGTATTCGGTGCGGAACAGGCCGCGCTTGCGCAAGATGGGCACGACTTCGTTGGCAAACAGTTCCAGCTGCTGGTTGATGATGGGGGGCATGACGTTAAAGCCATCGGCAGCACCCGTGTTGAACCAGTCTTCCATGGTGTCTGCCACTTGTTCAGGCGTGCCCGCAATGGCCAGGTGGCCGCGTGCGCCGGCCAGACGCTTGAGCAACTGGCGCAGCGTGAGGCCGTCGCGCAGCGTGGTTTCCACATAGCCAATGGCGCGGCTCTTCGAAGCCTCGACCAAGTTGGGGTCGGGGAAGTCGTCGCGGGTGAGCTTGCGGTCCAGTGGCAGGTGCGAGAAGTCGTGTCCCCCAAAGCGTGCGGACAGGCGGGTGAGGCCCACTTCCACACTGGTCAGGCTGTCCAGCTCTTCCCAGACCTGTCTGGCTTCGTATTCGGTAGAGCCAATGGCAGCGCTGATGCCGGGCAGGATGACGATGTCTTCCGGACGGCGGCCAATGGTCTGGGCGCGGCCCTTGATGTCCTGGTAGAAAACCTGTGCCGATGCCTTGCTGCCGTGTGCCGTGAAGATGGCTTCAGCCCACTGTGCCGCAAAGGCACGGCCATCTTCGGACTGGCCAGCCTGCACCAGCACCGGGCGGCCCTGCGGGCTGCTGGGTACGTTCAGCGGGCCACGGGTGCGGATGTGCTGACCGGCGTAGTTCACGGGGCGAATCTGACCAATATCCACAAACTGGCCGCTGGCCGCATCGTCCACGATGGCGCTGGCGGGGTAGCTGCGCCACAGGGCATCCACGGCTTCGACAAATTCCCTGGCAATGCGGTAGCGGTCCCCATGTTCAATGTCGGTACTCAGGCCATAGTTTTCGCCAGCGCGTGGTGCCCAGGATGTGACGATGTTCCAGCCCGCACGGCCCTTGGAAATGTGGTCCAGCGAGGCGAACTGGCGTGCCAGTGTGTAGGGGTGGCTGTAGGAGGTCGAGGCCGTGCCGATCAGGCCGATGCGTTCGGTTTTGGTGGCGAGGGCTGTCAGCAGCGTCAGCGGCTCCAGCGTGCCGGAGGTGAGCTGGCCATTTTCTGGGCCCACCAGCGCGTCGGCCAGAAAGACAGCATCAAATTTGGCAGCTTCGGCAATCCGGGCAGCGTCTACGTACAGTTCCAGGTCAGTCAGTGACTTGCGGTTGGCTGCGGGGTGACGCCAGGCACCTTCATGATGGCCTCGGGTCATGAGAAAAAGGTTCAGGTGCAGTTGTCGGGACATGTGCAAACTCCTTCAGGCAAGGGCGGGGGCTAAGGTTTCCACGCCCAGGCTGCGCAGCAGTTCGGTGCGCAGCTGCATGAAGCGGGGATGGTCGGGGCGGCGGGGCTGGGGCAGTCCCACGTCGTGGTCCTGGGCGATCTTCCCGTGCTGGATGACCAGAATGCGGTCGGCCAGCAGCAGGGCTTCGTCTACGTCGTGGGTGACCAGAATCACCGTGGGGTGTGTGCGCTCCACCAGCTGCAGCAGCAGGCTCTGCATGCGCATGCGAGTGAGGGCATCCAGAGCGCCAAACGGCTCGTCAGCCAGCAGCACGTGTGGCTCGCGCAACAGTGAGCGTGCCAGGGCGGCGCGCTGCTTCTGGCCGCCAGACAGCGTGCTGGGCCAGACGCTGGCTTTGTCGCCAAGGCCCACTTCCTGCAACAGTTGCTGGGCACGGGCACGGACCTGGGGCTGCTGTTCCAGTCCCAGCGTAAGGTTGTCCATGACAGACAGCCATGGCAGCAGGCGCGAGTCCTGAAACAGCACCGAGACATTGCCTCCAGCCTGTGCGCGGCCCGTGCTGTGGGCATCGCTGTCCAGCCCAGCGACCGCACGCAGCAGCGTGGTCTTACCGGAGCCGGATTCACCGAGCAGGGCCACAAACTGGCCTGGAGGAATGTGCAGGTCGATGGTGTCCAGAATGCGCTTGTGCTGGAAGCTGCGGCTGAACTGGCGCAGCTCCACCTGCCCGAGGGGAAGGGTAGTGCTTGTCATGAGCCCAGCGACCTCCGGTAGGACAGCACGCGGGCTTCCAGACGGCGCACGGCGGCGTCAGACAGCAGGCCCAGCAATGCGTAGATGAGGATGCCAACCACGATCACATCGGTTTGTCCCCAGTCACGGGCACGGTTCATCAGATAGCCAATGCCGGTCTGGGTGTTGATCAGCTCCAGCACCACCAGCGCTGTCCAGCACAGGGCCACAGCCATGCGCAGGCCTACAAAGAAGCCGGGCAGTGCACCGGGCAGGGCCACCTTGCTGATGAAGGTGGCGCGCGACAGGCCCAGTGTCTGGGCCAGTTCGACATGGCCAATATCAATGCTGCGCAAGGCGGCGTGGGTGTTGATATACACGGGCACGAGCACGGCGGTGAAGATGAGGAACACCTTCATGGCCTCACCAATACCCAGCCAGATGATGGCCAGCGGAATCAGCGCCAGGGTGGGCACGGCACGCTTGATTTGCACAATGCCATCAATCAGGGCTTCGCCCGTACGGGTCAGGCCTGCGGCCAGTGCCAGCACCACACCCACGAGCACGCCCAGCAGCAGGCCGGAGTAGGCACGTGCCGCAGAGGCCAGCAGGTGTGGCATGAGAGAACCGTCGGTCAGCATTTCATAGCCTACGGCCAGCGCCTGCGAAGGGGCCGTCAGGGTCTCGGGCGAGAGCCAGCCTGTGCGGGAGGCAATTTCCCAGATCAGAAACAGCAGCACAGGGCCGAGCATGAGCAGGGATGCAGGTGCGCGAGCAGGCACCAGCGTGGGTGTGGCACGTACTGCAGCAGCAGGCACGGCATCTGCAGCATGCGTGGCTTGTGCATCGGCCGCGCGTTCAGACCAGTGGGCTGAGGCAGAGAGGGGGAGCGAGGGCATGGCAATGTCCTGTCTGTGGGGGGTTATCAGCGTGTGGCGGTCACGATGTCGTCAAACGTGGAGACAAAAGAGTCTTTGGCATCCAGACGCTGTGGCAGTGAGCCTGCGGCGTGCAGGGTGTCAATCAGCCGCTGGTGCAGGGGCTGTGCCTCGGCGGAAGTCTGGAAGATCAGCGGGGACTGTGAGGCCTGAATGGCAGCGACAGTCTCGGCATCCAGCCGCTGGAACTTGCGCAGGTAGTGCTCAGCCCACGCTGTGCTGTTGGCATTGCTCCAGTTGCCAGCGCGAACAAAAGCCGTCAGGAATTGGGCAATGGCGGGCGCTTTTTGTGGATCAGTCAGCACTTCTGGGCGGGCGTAGATGTACGACGTAGAAGGCAGGAGCTGACGTTCCAGGGGATCAGGCACCACACGTGCGCCAATTTGCTTGCCCAGGCGCGAGACGTGAGGCTCGGTAATGACGGCCACATCCACGGCTTTGGCGCGCAGTGCGTCGTTGAGTTCAGAAACTCGCAGATGTACAGGCTGTACGTCCTTGAGGGTGAGGCCTGCCCGGTTGAGCGCCTCGATCAGAAACACCTGACGGCCAGAGCCTTCCACATAGCTCACACGCTTGCCGCGCAAATCGCTCAGACGTTCCACGCCCGCATCCGCATGTTGCAGCAGGCGGTATTGCGCCAGTTCACGGGTGAATGTGGCAATGATGGGCAGATGCACCCCTGCTGCACGGGCCTGGATAGGCGGCGTGTCGCCCACATAGGCAATGTCCAGCGCGCCCGCACGCATGGCTTCAAAAATGGCGGGGCCGCCTGCAAAGTTGGGCAGATCCAGCTGGAAGGCCAGTTTCTTGCGTTCACCGCTGGCATCGAGCAGATGGCGAATCAGTTCGCTCTGGTCGGCCACTACCAGCTTGGTTTTGGGATCAATGGCGGAAGGTGTTGCCTGCGCACTGCCTGCCATGTACCAGGCCAGCAAGGCAACGCTGCTTGTGAGGAATTGACGCTTGTGCATACGTGGGCACCCTTGTGTTTGGAATGGGGCGGATGCTAGGCAAGCGCTGCAGCGCAGGGAACGAAGGATTCTTTATTTGAAAACAACCAAATCATCCTTGTCTGGATGGAGTGGCTCACCACAGCGGGCTGCAAAGCGCAGAAAGTAAAGATGTGACAAACACTTAAGGTCCGGTATGGCACCGGTGTTGCATGCGCCATGCGCACAGCAATCTCTGTTTGCGCAATATGCTCATGAAATCAATTTCGTTGGTGCAGGCGTGTGCAGCACTTGTAATCAGCGGCATTCACTCACTGGCGGTCATCGCCCTGCCGCTTTTCTGGATTGCTCACGCCCATGTCTACGCAAACTTCCATCCGTACCGTCATCCTGAATGGCAGTCTGGCCCGCCCCTCTAAAACACGTGCGTTGCTGGATGCACTGCATGCACAGCTGCACTCGCAGGTACCGCTAGAGACCTTGCACGTGGACTTGGTGGATCTGTTTGAAGACATCGGCCACTGCCTGTGGCGAGAGCAGTTGCCAGAGCGTGCCATGCGTGCCTTGCAGGCCATAGAAACTGCAGACTTTCTGATCGTCGGTGCACCAGTCTTTCGCGGCAGCGTGCCCGGCTTGTTCAAGCACCTGTTTGACTTGCTGGATACACCGGCAATGGCCAATAAACCGGTGTTGCTGGCAGCGACGGGTGGCAGCCAGCGCCATGCCTTGGTGATTGAGCACCAGCTGCGCCCTCTGCTGTCTTTCTTTCAGACGTTGACCTTGCCTGTGGGGGTGTATGCCTCGGCAGAAGATTTCCTGGAAGGCCGGCTGCACAGCGCAGCGGTGGATGAACGCATTGCGCTGGCGGTACAGACCTCCGTGCCTGTGCTGCAGATGCTGCCGCATGTTGCAGCATCTGCGCAGGAACTGGCGCTGGGCTGATGCCAGGCAGTCTGCTTGCAGGATTTATAGCTTTTTATGACTCTAGTGCTGATGCAGTAAGCGCTGGCAGCTATGTTTTTTAAGCCTGCTGCAGGGGTGAAGAAGCAGGCTTTGTCTGGGCTGTTGATGACTGCGCTGTGAGCGTGCAGCCCATGGATGCCAGCATGATCAGGCCAATGGCCAGGCACTGGCTCCAGCTCAGCACCTCGCCCAGGAACAGCAGGGCCAGCAAGGCGGCCACAGCAGGTTCCATGCTGGTCATGGTGCCAAACACATGGCGGGGCAGGTGCTTGAGGGCGAACAGTTCCAGCGAAATTGGAATGGCGCTGGAGATCAAGGCCACGCCCAGCCCGGTGAACAGCACGCTGGGCGAGAGCATGGCGGCCCCTGCATGCGCTACGCCCACGGGAACCACGACCAGCGCAGCCACGGCAGCGCCCAGCGGGGCGGTGATGCTCACAGGAAGGTGGCCCACGCGTTTGCCAAAGATGATGTAGCAGCCCCAGCCCGTACCGCCCAGAGCGGCCCAGGCCATGCCGGTGGGGTCCAGCGTGCGCACGTCATGCCCCAGCGGCAGCAGCAGCGCCAGCCCGGCGATGGCCAGTGCAATCCAGACAAAGTCCACGGCACGGCGTGAAGACAGCACGGCCACGGTCAGAGGCCCCGCAAATTCAATGGCCACGGCAATACCAAAAGGCAGGGTGCGCAGCGACAGGTAAAACGACAGGCACATGATGCCCAGCGTGGCTCCATAGACCGTAATCTGGCGCAGATCGGCACGCGCTACCGGGTGCCGCCAGGGGCGCCAGAACAGCATCATGATCAGGGCGGCAAAGCCTATGCGCAGGGCCGTGGTGCCTTGTGCCCCGATGACGGGAAAGAGTTCATGCTTGGCCCATGAAGTGCCGGTACAGAGAAAGGCAATGGAGCCCAGCAAGGCACAAACAGGCACCAAAGTAGAGGAGCGACGCGCAGACATGGAGCGAGACTGTAGCGCTGGCTTGGAGGTGCTGGTGGGCGCAATGGCAGAGGTAGAGGTCGCCATGGGCCTTCTGTGCAGTTCTGCCACACGGGCAGCAGCTGGGTGCTGGTCATCAGCAGGCTGCAAGCCATGGCGGTGTAGCGGCGAAGGAATGCGCATGCGCTGCTGTTGTAATGGCGGCCTGTTTTTTGAAAAAGTGATGTGCCATGTCTTCCGCCAGTCTGCTGGACCAGTGTTTTATGGGGTTTGATGCCACGTGCTATGTGCCACGCTACAAGGTGGAGCAAGTGCTGTGTGCATCCACCTCACGCCGCTTTGAAGACCGCGCATTTGCGGCCTTGTTCCAGCACCGTGAGGTGCTGGGCATCGCCACGCTATGGCGCTGCAGTGGCTACCGTGTGGATGGCTATGCCGAGCTGACCACGGGCGAGACAGTCTTGCTGGAAATGAAGGAGTCACTGAGCTGGGGCAGCACCACGGCCATGGGCTTTCAGCTGCTGGCAGGACGCAAGCTGCTGCAAAAGCCAGAGGTACAGCGTGGCCTGATCGTGTTTGAGCGCATGGCCAAGTCATGGACCAACTGCTCGCGCGGCGCCTGGCAGCAGTTCGCCATGGAGGTAGATAACGTGCGTGAGTGCATGCAGATGGGGGCCTTGCAGGTGCGCGCCGATGGCTCACTGTGTCTGGGCGGTCACGCGTTGCCCTCGGCTGTATAGAGATCGACTCTACCGACTATGTAGCACCACGGCATAAAGCTGAGGCACAAACAAAAAAGGCTTGCAATCCTGAGAATGCAAGCCTTTTTGGTCTCTAACGCTTATCCAGCAAGCGCTGGCAGCTATGGTTTTAGGCTTTACAGCAGGCTTTGTGCGTTATCCAGCACAAAGTCGCAGGCTTTTTCCTTGAGGTCGCCCTTGAGCTTGTCCATGCTGAAGCTCTGACCATCCTTGCCGGTAATCATGCCAGCCAGACCGCTCAGATAGCCCTGGTCCTTGGGCTCTTCCTTTTTCTGGGGGCTCAGGCCCAGCTTGCCCAGCAGTTCGGCCTTGACCTGCTCGGCCTTGTTGGCGTTCAGGTAGTTGTTCTTGACGCAATAGGTGATCACGCCTGCGGCATTGCTGGCCGAGCCAGCGGCAGGCACGCCCAGCGAAGAGAGCAAGCCTGCAGATGCGCCGCTGTTGCCCAGCAGGCCACCGAGTGCAGAGCTGCCGGTGGATGTTTCGCTGCTGGTGCTGCCGCCCAGACCAAACTGGCTGGCCTGCTGGCGCAGGCTGTCCAGGCCCAGGCCGGAGGCATGGGCGCCCAGGCTGGCGCTGCACAGGGCTGCAGCCAGGGCTGCGGTCGAAATCCAAGATTGCATGATGAAGCTCCTGAAAAGGGAATGGCTGAAACTTAGCACGCCGCAGGCTGGTGGTCAGAGCCCGCAATGTAGTGATTTGCAAACTGCATCAGGCCGCTGTTGCAGCCTGATGCATGCAAGGGAGCCGTGTTACTTGCTGGCGGCGGGTGCTGCAGGCGCAGCAGGTGCAATGGTGGTCTGCACCTGGCGCACGCCCTGTGGTGGGTTGGGAAAATCGTTGAGCGCGGCGTTGAACAGAATGCCCCAGATCTGCGGATCATTGCCCTGCATGTCGTTGTACTGGGCCGATGTCTCATAGACGATGCGCTGGGTCTTGGCATCGCGCATCACCAGATTGACGGAGCGGTGGTAGACGGTGGAAGGAAAGTCCGTCACCCAAGCCATGGCAGGACCGGGGCCAAAGGGGCCCGGTCCCCAGGGGCCGGGTGTCCATGGGCGGCCATAGCCCCAGCCGTAGACGCCGGGCGGGGCGTAATACGCGGAGTCGTTATAGGGCGTGGTGGTGTTGGCCACGCTGATGGCATCAATCTGCACCACCAGATGGGCCTGTGTAGGCTGGGCTGCAGGGCGCAGGCCCACCTGATCCAGCGCCTGCTGGGCGGCAGCTTCGATCACGCCAAAGCTTTGCTGGTTCTGCACCTGTGAGGGCAGCAGCTCGATGCGGTAGGTGGTGGGCAGCTGCACGCCAGCCATGCCGGAGTAGCTCTGCACGCTGGTGGTGTAGGTGGTCGGGCCGCTGGCACAGCCAGCAAGAGCGGCTGCGGCCACAAGGCTCAGCAGCAAAGAAGAAGTGGGGCGCATAGGCTTGACTCAGGTCTGAAAAAGACAGGAGCAAGGTATAGCACGGCGGCAGGGCGGAGCGTGTCCGCCGATGCCGACGTTTGCTGCGCCCCGATGGGGTCAGGGTGTCTGCTTGTCGTTGCCAGCAGCTGGTGCGCTGGCATTGGCTGGAGCTGCATCGGCTTTCGCATCTGCTGCGGGCAGCGGGGTGATGATGCTGCGCACCTGGCGTGTGCCCTGGGGTGGGTGCGGAAAGTCGCTCAAGGCCGCGTCGAACAGCACGCGCCAGATCAGCTGGTCATCCACGCGGACTTCGTCGTACTTGGCCGAAGTCTCGTAGACGATTTGCTGGGTCTTGGTGTCACGAATCACCAGTTGCACGCCACGGTAGTAGACCATGGGTGGCGTGTCCATCCAGTTCATGCCCAGCCCCCAGCGCGGGCCACCAAAGCCCATGCCCAGTCCCCAGCCAAAGCGGGGGCCGTAGAACCAGTCGTCATAGGCGGGGTGGTAGGCATAGCCCTGGCTGGAATTGGCACCAATTTGCACCACCAGACGCGCCAGATCGGGACGTGGGTCACGTGTCAGGCCCACGCGCTGCAGGGCATCCTGTGCGGCGGCTTCAATGTGGGCAAAGCTTTGCTGGTGGGTCTGCGAGGGCAGCAGCTCCATGCGGTAGGTGGCAGGCAGATGCACGCCACCCATGTTGGCGTAGGACTGAACGCTGGCGGTGATCTCACGCGGCCCGGTGGCGCAGCCCGTCAGCGCAACAGCCAGCACCATGGCAGCACCCATGCAGCAGCGGCGAAGGAATCCTGTGGTTGTCATACTCGTGCTCCTTTGACATCGGCAAGCCTGCCAAGTGTGACATGCAGGACCGTAGCAAGGTGTAAAAAAGCCCCGCATTGCGGGGCTGGGTACATGCTTTAGCTGATCTGTACGACCTGCACGCCACCAGGCAGTGCAGAAGGCTTGGGCAGCTCTTCGTGGTCAAACGCCGTGTCGCCATTGGGGTCGGCAATGCCGGTGGCCTTGGCGTTCTTGAAGTCGTGCAGCTGGGGGTCCATCATGTGGGTGGTCACGATGTTGCCCATGGCGCGGAACATGCTCTCGATGCGGCCGGGGAACTTCTTATCCCACTCGCGCAGCATGTCGCCCACGGCCACGCGCTGCAGGCCGTCCTGGCTGCCGCACAGGTTGCAGGGGATGATGGGGAAGTTCTGGTACTTGGCCCAGCGGGTCGTGTCCTTCTCGGGCACATAGCACAGAGGGCGAATCACCACGTGCTTGCCGTCGTCGCTCACCAGCTTGGGGGGCATGCCCTTCATGCGGCCGCCGTAGAACATGTTGAGCATCAGCGTCTGCACGATGTCATCACGGTGGTGGCCCAGTGCTACCTTGGTGCAGCCCAGCTCGTCCGCTACCTTGTACAGAATGGCGCGGCGCAGGCGCGAGCACAGACCGCAGGTGGTCTTGCCCTCGGGCACCACGCGCTTGACCACGGAGTAGGTGTCCTGGTTTTCGATGTGGTAGTCCACGCCGATGGACTTGAAGTACTCGGGCAGCACGTGCTCGGGAAAGCCCGGCTGCTTCTGGTCCAGGTTCACGGCCACGATGTCGAACTTTACGGGCGCGCGCTTTTGCAGCTTGCGCAGGATGTCCAGCAGCGTGTAGCTGTCCTTGCCGCCGGACATGCAGACCATGACCTTGTCACCGTCTTCAATCATGTTGAAGTCCATGATGGCACGCCCCACCTCGCGGCACAGGCGCTTTTCGAGCTTGATCTGCTCGCGCTCGATCTTGATCTTGCCAGGCTTGGCTTCTTCAGCGGCGGTGTTGCCTGCTGCGGCTGCTTCAGCCGATTCGTCTTCGGTAATCCAGGGGTTTTCAGTCACAGCATTCATGGGGTTCACCATTGTCCGGTTTCGACGCGAATTGCTACTTCGCAGTCATCAAAAATTTCAAGTTTGGCGATCTTCACGCGCACGCCGACCACGCCGGGCAGCTGCATCAGGCGCTGCGCCACCTTGCCGATCAGGCTCTCGAGCAGGTTCACATGCTCGGAAGTGCATTCATCAATGATGATCTGGCGCACTTTGCGGTAGTCCAGCACGTTGGAGATGTCTTCATCCGCGTGGCGCAGGGGCTGTTCACCCTGGTTGATTTCGGCATCCACCTGGATGGGCTGGGGCGTGGTTTTTTCGTGATCGAGGATGCCCAGACTGGCGTTAAAGCGCAGTCCAGTCAGGGTCAGAATTTGCTTGCTGCTTGCAGTGTGCATGGCGCAGGGGATCAGCCCTTGTGGGGCTTACATCATGGAAAAGTCGCGTTCAAAACGCTGTAGGTGCTGGCCGCCGTCGACCAGCAAGGTAGTCCCCGTGATGGAGCGGTTTTCCAGCGCAAAACGCACGGTAGCCGCCACATCGCCAGGGGTGGAACTGCGCCCCAGTGGGCTGAGCTGGTGCAGCTGTGCAAAGCGTTCGTCGCTGAGCATGTGGCTGGTCAGGGTCAGACCCGGTGCCACACCGACCACACGCACCAGCGGCGCCAGGGCCAGCGCCAGCATGGTGCCCGCGGCTTCGAGCGCAGCCTTGGAGAGGGTGTAGCTCATGAAGTCCGGGTTCTGGTTCCAGAGTTTCTGGTCCAGCAGGTTGACCACCACGCCTTCGGCATCGGCCTCACCGCTGTCGCGGCGCTGGCGGATGTGCTGGTGCAGCGCACGCGCCAGCGCAATCGGGGCGGCGGTGTTGCTGCGCCAGTGCTTTTCCATCAGCGCGTAGCTGAAGGTCTCGGCACTGTCATGCTCAAACAGGGAAGCACTGTTGACCACGGCATCAACCGGGCCAAGGGCTTGCGTGATTGCAGGCAGCAGGGCATTGGCAGCAGCCTCGTCGGCCAGGTCGGCCGCAAAAGCTGCGCTACGTACGCCCAGCGCCTGGCACTCTGCCACCGTGGCGTGGGCACCTTCCACCGATCGGTTGAAGTGCACGGCCACATCCCACCCCGCCTTGGCCAGGGCGAGCGCAGTCTCGCGGCCCAGGCGACGGCCTGCACCAGTAACCAGCGCACAACGAGTGCTTCGTTCAGAAACAGCCATGGAAC
>JAEZZU010000023.1 GCA_023418355.1 Pseudomonadota bacterium
ATCAGCGGGCTTTGTTTTTATGAGCGGTTAGCGCTTGATATCAGCCACTTTGCAATACAAAACACTTGCAAGTGCTTATTACACCAGCGCTGGCAGCTATTTTTTTAGTTAATTACCAGCCCTTGGCGGCCAGTGCCTTGGCAATCTTGTTGCGTGGCACGGTGGGCTTGGGCACCTTGAAGTCAAACCAGTTGCGCACATCCTCTTCCACGCCAATGCCGTGCATGTAGTTGTAGATGGCTTTCTTGAGCACCACACCCAGCTTGTCGTGATCGACACCCGTGGGGTCAATGAAGGGAATGTCATTGCGTGCGAAGGTGGCGGGTGGCAGCTCGGGCAGGATGACGCCGTATTCCTCAGGGTTCTGGCCCACGGGCGAATGCACCGTGCAGGCAAAGCGGTGGAAAAAGCCGCTCTGGATGCAGCCGTTTTCAAACAGCTGGCGCACGTATTCCAGCGCATCCACGGTGTCTTGCACCGTCTGCGTGGGGAAGCCATACATCAAGTAGGCGTGCACCAGAATGCCAGCATCGGTCAGCGCCTTGGTCACGCGCGCCACCTGTTCTACGCTCACGCCTTTTTTCATGAGATTGAGCAAGCGGTCGGACGCTACTTCCAGACCACCCGACACCGCGATACAGCCGCTGTCGGCCATCAACTGCGCCAGCTCGGGCGTAAACGTCTTTTCAAAGCGGATATTGCCCCACCAGCTGATCTCGGTGCCGCGCTCCAGCAACTCTTTGGACAAGGCCTTGAGTGCCTTGGGCGGAGCCGCTTCATCGACAAAGTGAAAGCCGGTCTGGCCGGTCTCGGCAACGATGGCGTCAATGCGGTTGACCAACTCGGTGGCGCTCGCGCCTTCGTAGCGGCTGATGTAGTCCAGACTCACGTCGCAGAAGCTGCACTTTTTCCAGTAGCAGCCGTGCGCAATGGTCAGCTTGTTCCAGCGGCCATCGCTCCACAGGCGGTGCATGGGGTTGAGCATGTCCAGCAGCGTCAGGTAGTCGTGAATGGGCAGGCCATCCCAGGTGGGCGTGCCGACTTCGGCAAACGCAATGTCAGCTTCCATCATGTTGATGTACTGCACCGCGCCTTCATCGTTGCGGATAAAGGTACGCACCAAGCGCGAACGGCCACGCTCGCCGTGGATGTGTTCCAGCAGTGCCAGCAAGGGGCGCTCACCAGCATCGAGCGTGACAAAGTCAAAGTAGTCAAACACGCGCGGCTCGGCCAGTCCACGCAGTTCGGTGTTCACAAAACCGCCGCCCAGCACCAGCTTGATGTGCGGGAACTCGGCCTTGATGGTCTGCGCAATGCGAAACGCCGCATAGACCGAGCCGGGGAATGGTGTGGAGAGCAACACCACCGTGGGACGATGGCGCCAGATGGCCTTGCGGGTCAGCTCCATCAGGGCTTCGTCGACCAGCGTAGGCTCGGCGGCCAAGGCATCAGCCAGCGGGTCAAACGTGGGCTGGTTGCCCGAGAGCGACTCGGCATAGCGCACAAACTCAAAGCGAGGATCGGCCGCATCACGGATCACATCGGCCAAGTCGTTCAGATACAGCGTGGCGTAGTGCTTGGCACGGTCTTGCTGACCCAAAGCGCCAAAGGCCCAGCCCACGGGGTCGCCAGAACCGTCGTCGATGTAATGCTCCAGCGCATCAAAGCGCGGGCCTTCGGGCAGCCAGGCGCGGCTGACGATGCGGTGGGAGAGCGTGCTGTCCTTGCCTTGCAAAAAGGCAATCACGCGGTTGACCGTGCTGAAGTACAGATCGCGCTGCGCCATAAAGCTTTGCACGGCGGGGCTGAACTTGCGATCTGGGTTCTCGTCGTACTGCGCCTGTACCAGGTCAGCAATTTGCTGCAAGCCATCGCGCGAGAGCAGCTTGAGCACCAGCGCCAGCGCCAGGTCTTCCTGCACTGCATCCACACCGCGTGAACGCAAAAAGCCCGTCAGATAGGGCGCAGAAGGATAAGGCGTATTGAGCTGCGTCATCGGCGGGATGAGCGACAGCACGCGTGGGGCAGTAGCAGTCATGGAGTTGTGAGCAGGCCAGCAAGGCGGCAGAACGCCGCAAAACAAAAGCCCCTGCGCATCAGGCGGGGCAAGGGCTTATTGTCGCTGGCTTGGCAAAAAAACGCCGTGCACAGGTTTTGTGCAGACAAAAAAGCCACCCGAAGGTGGCATCAAAGAAGGAAAACGTCCAACCTTTCCCATCCGCATCAGTTGCCCTGCAAGTTGCCTTGCTTGACCACTTCGCCCCATTGCACATATTCCTTGCGCATGAACTCAGCCAGCTCCTGGCGGGTGGTGGGCTGTGGGGTCAGGCCATGGTCCTGCAGGGCTTTTTGCACCTCAGGGTCATGCAGGGCTTTGACCAGTTCCTCATTCCAGCGTTGCTGAATGGCTTCCGGCATCTTGCTGGGGCCAACAAAGGGATACCAGTTCAGCGCCTCAAAACCGGGGTAGCCCGCTTCAGCCACGGTGGGAATGTCTGGCAGATAGGCGGGGCGGGTCAGGCCGGTGGTGGCCAGTGGCACCAGCTTGCCTGCCTGCACATGGGGCATGGCCGTGGGCGGCGCGGCAAAGTAGCTGGTCACACGCTCACCCAGCAGGTCCTGCAGCGCAGGAGCGCCGCCCTTGTAGGGCACATGCACCATCTCTACGCCCGCGCGCTGGTTGAACATTTCACCGGCCAGGTGCGAGGCAGAGCCTGCGCCGGTGGATGCAAAGTCCACCTTGCCCGGCTCCTTCTTGGCCAGCGCCACAAACTCCTGCAAGTTCTTCACGCCCGCGCCCTTGTGGGCCACCAGCACATTGGGAAAGTTCACGCCGCCAGACAGTGGTACCAGGTCCTTGAAGGGGTCATAGTTCAGCTTCATCAGATGGGGCGCAATCGTCAGCGGGCCGATGGAGCCAAACAGAATCACAGAACCATCTGCCGGGCCATTGGCCACCTGACCGTGGGCGATATTGCCGCCCGCACCGCCCTTGTTTTCCACGACCACGGACTGGCCAATGTTGTCCCCCAGCTTCTTGGCAATCAGGCGTGCAGCTGCATCGGCTGCACCACCGGCAGCAAAGCCGACCACCATGGTGATGGGCTTCTTGGGTGGAAAGTCCTGTGCCAGGGCATGGCTGCCCCAGGCCAGGGAAGTAGCCGCCAGAACGGCAGCCTGCATGAACGTACGCTTTTCCATCGAAGGTCTCCTTATGTAGTGCTTTGCGTGCGAGAGAAAGCTCAGTCAGCCCCCAGCCCGACCGGGTTGGGTTGACGCTTTTCGGTGTTGAAGCGCAGCAGTGCTGCCGTGCGGAACACACCGTGGGCAAACTTGCCGTAGGGCAAGGTGATGAACAGCGCCATCACTGCGCCCAGATGCAGACACAGCAGCAGCGCCAGCGCAGGCGTTGCACGGCCCAGCCACAGCGCCATGCCGCTGGCTGCCACCAGGAACAGCAGGGCGATAAAGCCCAGGTCCATGGGCTTTTGTTTGGCGTCCCCATGCAGGGGGTGGCGGCTGCGGTTCAGGTGCCACAGGCCCGCAGTGCCCAGCATCAGGCTCAGGCCCCCTGCCCCGCCCAACAGCTTGGGCAGGCTGGGCAGCTCATACGGCGCGGCCCAGCCCCACACATAGTGGTAGAGCGTGGCCACCGCCGTCGCGGCAAAGCACAGCAGAAAGCCGTAGAAGGTCAGGTGGTGAAAGCGGCGGCGCTTCAAGGTGTAGGCATCGTCTTCGTTGTGGCAGCCATCACCGTGACCGCCATCCAGATACTTCAGGCGCAGCACATCACCTGTCGCCTCTGTCGCTGCAGCGCCGCTCACATCCACGCCGCTGGTCGCGGGTTTCACGTCTTTCCAGAAGCGGCGCACGCCCATGAACAGGGCCAGCACCACAAACAGAAATACCGGCGCAAACATGCCCACCAGCAGGTTGTGCGGGAACAGGCGGTAGAAGTTGGCCCCAAAGTCTGCCCCCCACAGCGCGCCAAGGCCCCCGCCTTGCAGCACTGCGGCCAGCACCAGGAACAGGCTCAGCGCCGCCACCAGTGCGAGCGACAGCGTCAGACCATTGCGCTGATACAGCTTGCCCAGCGCAGGTGGCCAGGCATAGTCCGCATAGGTCTGCCCCCGCACCTCGGCCATGGCCTTGGGAATGTTGATGCCAAACTCATGCGGCGGCGCATACTGGCAGGCGTGCAGGCAGGCCCCGCAGTTGTGGCACAGGTTGGCCAGGTAGTTCACATCGGCCTTGCCAAACTCCAGCCGACGCGTCATGGCTGGGAACACCGCGCAAAAACCTTCGCAGTAGCGGCAGGCATTGCAGATCTGCATCACGCGCGCCACTTCGCCTTCGGCGGCGGAGAGCGGAACGATAGGAATCACCTTGCCCACTGCCAGAGACTGGGCCTGCTTTTCGAGTTCTTGAATGGATTGCATGCTCATGGCTTAAGCCTCATCTTTCACAGCGCCATGGATGGCGTCTTTTCCGGCGGCAGCCAGCGCCGCATTGCGCCCGGCAATACGCCCAAACGCCGTGCCAATCGACATGCCCACCCCCGCGGTGTAGCCCTTGCCCAGCACGTTGCCGGCCATCATTTCGCCCGCCACAAACAGGTTGCGGCTGGGCTGGTCGGCAAAGCGCACGGCGGCCGTGTCATCCACCTTCAGGCCCAGATAGGTAAAGGTCACGCCGGGGCGCAGGGCGTAGCCGTAAAACGGTGCCGTATCAATGGGGCGCGCCCAGTGCGTCTTGGCGGGTGCCACGCCTTCGGTGTGGCAGTCGTCCAGCGCCGTGTGGTCAAACTTGCCCACCTTGCAGGCGCCGTTGTAGGCGTTGAGCGTGCGCATGAAGGTGTCCACATCCAGCCCCAGCTTTTGTGCCAGCTCGGGCAGGCTGTCGGCCTTCACGCCAGGGAACACCGGCGGCATAAAGCGGCCAATGGCCTTGCTGTCGATGATCGAATACGCAATCTGCCCCGGCTGCTGTGCCACCAGGCGGCCCCAGATGGCGTAGCGCTTGGGCCAGAAGTCTTCGCCCTCGTCGTAGAAACGCTCGGCCTCGCGGTTGACCACCACGCCCAGCGACACGCAGTCAATGCGCGTGCAGATGCCGCCGTCATACAGCGGCGCACGAGCATCAATGGCCACCATATGGGCCTGTGTGGGGTCGCCCAGACCATCGGCCTGGTGCTCGTTCAGCATGTGCTTGAGCAGCACGCCCTGGTTGTAGGCCGTGCCACGGATGATGAAGTTGTCCGCAGGCCACTCACCACGCTCGTTCTGGCCCCAGGCCTCGCGCAGCCATTCGCGGTTGGACTCAAAACCGCCTGCCGCCAGCACACAGCTCTTGGCCGTAATGCGCTGGCCCTTCACATAGGCAGCCTTGAATTCACCGTTGACGATTTCCAGCCGGTCCACGGGCGATTCGTAGCGCACCTCTACACCCAGCGCCTCGGCACTGCGGAAGTAGGCATTGACCAGGGCCTTGCCGCCGCCCATGAAAAACGCATTGGTACGCGCCACATGCAGCGCGCCCGACAGTGGCGGCTGAAAGTGCACGCCGTGCTTGCGCATCCAGTTGCGGCAGGTGGAAGACGCACGAATCACCAGTCGTGCCAGATGTTCGTTGGTGATGCCGCCGGTTACTTTGAGCAGGTCTTGCCAGTATTCCTCTTCGGGGTAGGCATCAACCAGTACATCCTGCGGTGCATCATGCATGCAGCGCAGGTTGCGGGTGTGGGCGGAGTTGCCGCCGCGCCATGCGCGCGGTGCGGACTCCAGCAGCAGCACGCGTGCCCCCGCTTCGCGCGCCATCAGGGCAGCGCACAGGGCAGCATTACCGCCACCGATGACCAAGACATCGGTGTCCATGAAACTCTCCTTGCTATCTCACTCGTAGGGGAGTTCGACTGTAGGAAGCGCACTGACAACTAGGCAGGTCTGTTATGGGAT
>JAEZZU010000051.1 GCA_023418355.1 Pseudomonadota bacterium
GCCCAGCAAAACTGGGTAGTGGGAAAGTCTTGGAAACCACGTCAAACTCAGTACAAACAACTGAGCAAGTATCCACAACAAATCAAAGAAAAATGCCGTTCACTTGGCTTAAGTGAACGGCATTAGCCCCTCGGGGCGCTTTTTTTATGTCATCTTGGATGGTAGTCCTGCATCAAAATGCGCTCTGGCGAGCGCGGTTGGTGCAGAGGTTTTGCTTTAGCTGGGTAACTGATCGCTGGGGACTGCAACCTGCAGGTGCAGGATGCTGAAGTACAGCGATACATCACCTTGCTGGTCCACATAGGTGCCTATGGCGCGCTGCAGCCGCGCGGCAATGGCCAGGCATTCTGTGGCCTCAGGGCGACCGCCCTGGATACAGGGAGTGGTCAGCAGAGCCAGCTGGTGTTCGCGGCCAAAGTCGTAAACCACTTCGAGGGCCTGGGCGTGCTGTACGGGGATGGCTTCATTGCCCCAGCTCCAGACAAAGCTGCCATCTTTTTCGCTACTGGTGCCCACCAGGCAGACGGTGGCAACGACCTCATGCAAAGGGCCTTCAAAGGCCAGCAGTGCCCGTTCCAGATCCCAGCGGCATTTCAGCGGTGCATGCAAACCAAACTGCTGCGGCCACTGTGCATTCTTGGCCAGCATGTTTTCTACGGCCTCACGGCTCCAGGCTGCCCAATCGGTGCTTGCTTGTGTATCGCTCATTCCTTATCCATGGTGTTTGTCATTGCCAGCATTGTCCGTCACATGACGATCTTGGCGCAGGCATCTGACTATGCTTGGGTAAAGCATATGAGGAGACACAGCCATGCATTCGCGTTATTCCTTTCCAGATCTGAACACTCTGCCTGAAGACATCCGCGCCCGCATTCTGCTGGTGCAGGAAAAGGCTGGCTTTATTCCCAATGTGTTTCTGGCGCTGGCGCGCCGCCCCGCGGAGTGGCGTGCATTCTTTGCCTACCACGATGCACTGATGCTCAAGGAAGAGGGCAGTCTGACCAAGGGAGAGCGCGAAATGATCGTCACTGCCACCAGCGCGGCCAACCAGTGCCTGTACTGCGTGGTAGCCCACGGAGCCATCCTGCGCATTTACGAGAAAAAGCCGCTGGTGGCGGACCAGGTGGCGGTGAACTATCGCAAGGCCGACATCACGCCGCGCCAGCGTGCGATGCTGGACTTTGCGATGAAAGTCAGCCAGCGCAGCCACGAAATTGAAGACAGTGACTTTGAGGTGCTGCACGCACACGGCTTTGATGACGAAGACATCTGGGACATTGCCGCCATCACTGCGTTCTTTGGCCTGTCCAACCGCATTGCCAGCTTCAGTGGCATGCAGCCCAACCCCGAGTTCTACCTGATGGGGCGCATTCCAAAAAGCCGCTGAAAAAACAAAACCTCCACAGACTTTGGCAGTCTGCGGAGGTTATTCAATGTTCTGCCTTGCAGCTATGGGCTGATTACTTGGCAGCCGCAGCCGTGCGCTCAGCGGCTTCCATGGTGTTGACCAACAGCATGGTGATGGTCATGGGGCCAACGCCGCCGGGCACGGGGGTGATGTAGCCAGCCACTTCCTTGCAGCCGTTGTAGTCCACGTCACCGCAGAGCTTGCCTTCGTCGTCGCGGTTCATGCCCACGTCAATCACCACGGCACCGGGCTTGACCATGTCGGCGGTCAGCACATTGCGCTTGCCTACGGCAGCGACCACGATGTCAGCCTGGCGGGTCATGGCGGCCAGATCGGCGGTGCCGCTGTGGCAGATGGTCACGGTAGCGTTGGCAGCCAGCAGCATCATGGCCATGGGCTTGCCCACGATGTTGGAGCGTCCAATCACCACAGCGTGCTTGCCGCGCAGGTCCTTCATGCCAATGGATTCCAGCATCTTCATGCAGCCGTAGGGCGTGCAGGCCTTGAAGCCCACTTCACCGACCATCAGCGCACCGGCGCTGGCCACGTGAAAACCGTCGACGTCCTTAGACGGAGAGATGGTTTCGATGACCTTGTGGTCGTCAATGTGCTTGGGCAGGGGCAGTTGCACCAGAATGCCGTGGATGCTGGGGTCGTTGTTCAGCGCTTCCACGCGGGCCAGCAGCTCGGCTTCGGTCATCGACGCATCGTACTTTTCCAGCACGGAGTGGAAACCCACGTCTTCGCAGGCCTTGACCTTGTTGCGCACGTAGACCTGAGAAGCCTGGTTGTCGCCCACCAGAATCACAGCCAGACCAGGTTTGGTACCTTGGGCTGTCAAGGCTGCTGCACGCTGGGCGACTTCAGAACGCAGTTGGGCGGAAAGGGCTTTGCCGTCAATGATTTGGGCTGTCATGGTGATGCTGGAGGAGGAAAGACATCAAAAGAAAAAGCTGCCAGACCTGTACAGGCACTGGCAGCCTTTGAGGGTGAGCCTCGAATTTTATGCCGGGACTTTGGCTGCGGACGACGAACCCAATGCAATCTTGAGCAGATCAGCCACGGTGTTGGCACCCAGCTTTTCCATGATGTTGGCGCGGTGCGCCTCCACGGTCTTGATGCTGATGCCCAGGTCGTCGGCAATCTGCTTGTTCAGGCGACCGGCGACGATGCGCTCGAGCACCTGCGATTCGCGGCCTGTCAGCTTGGACAGCAGCGCTTCACGGCTGGCAGCCTGCTGGTGGTCGGTAAATGCTTCCTGCGCGCGTTCGAGCATGCGCTCCACTACGCTCAGCAAGTCGTTTTCGTTAAAAGGTTTCTGGATAAAGTCCAGTGCGCCTTTCTTCATGGTGTTCACGGCCATGGGCACGTCGCCGTGGCCGGTGATGAACACGATAGGCAGGGGGGATTTGCGTTCCAGCAGCTTGTCTTGCAGCTCCAGGCCCGTCATTCCTCCCATGCGGATATCGGCAATCAGGCAGGCTACTTCGCGGGGGTCATAGCGCGAGAGGAATGACTCGGCAGAGTCATAGCAGCGGACGCGATAGTCTTTGCCTTCGAGCAGCCATTGCAGCGAATCGCGTACGCCTTCATCGTCATCGACTACGTAGACCGTGCCTTTTTTAGGTGTCAAGCTCATGCAGGTTTCCTTGTATTTGGATTTATTGCCGAAGAAAGGTTGTCTCCTTTTCCTAAGCGCTGGCCAGTGGTATCCAGAAGGAAAACCGGCAGCCAACCACTTCGGAACCATTGTAGAGGTTCTCAGCGGCCATGCGCCCCTGATGTGACTCGACAATGGAACGGCACAGGTTCAGACCAATGCCCATGCCTTCGTTTTTAGTGGAAAAAAAGGCTTCGAACAAGCGTTCCTGCACTTCGGGCGGCAGTCCCTTGCCCGAATCCTGCACGGAAAACTCCACGCCCTTGAGCCCCGTGGCCTCCTTGGGCTCTACGCGCAGCTCCACATGACGCTGTGAAGGTGGGCGCTGTGCCTGCTCGATCGATTCGCCGGCGTTCTTGATCAGATTGATCATGACCTGCTCAATCAAAATGGTGTCCGCCATGACAGGAGGAATGGCCGGTGCCACCCAGTGCGTCAGGCGCACATTGCGCCGGCGCATTTCAATATTGGCCAGCTCCAGTGCTTCTTCCACCATGGTTTCGACGTGCGCCAGGGTGCGATTAGGCTCGCTGCGTTTCACAAAGGAGCGAATGCGCTGAATGATCTGGCCCGCGCGCTGGGCTTGGTGGGCGGTCTTTTCCAGCGCAAAACGCATTTGCGATTCGGACAGCGATCCGCCATCGAGGCGCGTCAGCATGCCGCTGCAGTAATTGCTGATCGCTGTGAGCGGCTGGTTCAGCTCATGCGCGACGCTGGAGGCCATTTCACCCATGGTGATCAGGCGGCTGGCTGTTTGAGCCTGCTCGGCCTGGCGGGCTGCCTGCTCTTCGGCATGGCGGCGGGCTGTGATGTCGGTGGCAATCACCATCTGCGCCAGGCGCCCATCCACCCAGCTCAGGTAGCGGGAGCGCACTTCCAGCCATTTGCCCAGCTCGGCTACATAGATTTCAGCGTTGTTGCTGCTGGCACTGGTCAGGCTGTCGGTAGGTAGCCCCATGAGGCCGTCTTCATCATCCACGGACTCATTGCGCTCGCTGGGCAGGCCGCCTTGCTGTACCAGCTGCAGGTGGCCCTGGGTCTGTGAGCCGAACCACTGGCGGTAGAGCTTGTTGGCGAACAGCAGTTCGGCACTGCCCAGTGGCGCTACGGAAACAGAAGCATCCAGCGCTTCCAGCACAATGGTAAAACGCGCATGAGAGGCTGAAAGCTGGTCGCGAATGCGCTTGGATTCCGTAATGTCTGTCATGGACGACATCCAGCCGGTCTGCTGCCCGTGTGCGTCAATCAGCGGCGAGATATACAGGCGCGCATCAAAGATGGAGCCGTTCTTGCGCTGCACCCGTACCTGGAACCCGCCGGGCGAGCTTTTGCCGCTGAGCTCTTCGTTCAGTTTTTTCTGGAGGGTGTCGTAGTCTGCCGCTGGCCAGTAGGAGTAGGGTGGTGTCTGGCCGACCAGCTCCTGTTCGCTCCATCCCGTCATCTGGCAGAACGCCGCGTTCACATAGGTGATGCGGCCCTGCATGTCCAGTGCACGCATGCCGGTGAGCAGCGAGTTCTCCATGGCGCGGCGGAAATTGGTTTCCGCTACCAGCGCTTCCTGTGTACGCAGGCGCTTGCGGGTGTGGCGCCAGGTGGCTACCAGCAGCCAGGACGTAAGCAGACTCAGCGTGGCGACCAGCCAGAACATGCCGTTGCCAATCATGCTCATGGAGGTGCGATAGGCCTGCACCTTGAGCTTGAGCGCATCCCCTACGGGCGCAACTGGCATGGTGTATTCCGTGGACTTGGGCGTATTGATGTCGTACCACTTCCTGTCGGCCTTGGACAGTGTCAGCGGTGTGCCAGCAATCACGGTGCCCTTGCCATCGGTGAGCGTCATGGCGTAATGCGCCAGCAGCTCACTGGGGGTGGCGTATCGCATCAGGCTGTCGGGCGAATATTCGGCCATGACCGTGCCGCCAAAGCTGCTCATGCCAAACACCGGGGTATGAAACTGCAGCAGGGGCGGGTAGTCACCAGCCTGTGCCAGGGGCTGGGTATAGACAGGCTGGCGTGTGGCCTTGACGTGATCAAAGCTTTGCGCTGCTTCATCGTCCTGCAGCTTTTCCGATGGCATGCGCAGCTGCTCGCTGGGCACCGAGGGCGTGGCATAGCTGGTAATCACGCGGCCATCGCGGTCCACCCAGGTCAGGCTCTGCAGCTCTGGGTACTGGGTGGTCAGCACTTCGGCGCGGTTGGTGAACTCGGCTGTGCCAATGTCTCCGGCGGCCAGATCACGTGCCAGCAGCATGACCTGTTCCTGGCGCTCCAGCAGGCGCAGGCGCATGCGCTGCTGGGCATATTCCACATCGCGCTCCAGCGCCTGCTGGTCGCGGTCGATTTCTTCCGAGCGCAAATACCAGAAAGCAGCCACGATGGCTGCCATGAACAAGGCCACGGAAATCAGGGGGGCCAGTGCGGCCAGACGGTCCTGCCGGGTGGGGGAGAGGCTGCGCCACCAGGATCGCCACCACTGCGTGGGGTCGGCGCTGGGAAAGCTGCTGGCTGTCTTTGTCTCTGTGTTCTTTTTTCTGAATAAAACCATGTGCGCAGTGTAGGGGAATCCTAGTGATTTCACTGAGTTTGCACGCGCTTTTGCAGTGTTTCAGAGTATGTGCGCTTGCAGCAATTTTTCACAATAAGAAATGATGGTGCATCATTTGAAATATGAAGAAAATGTGCGAAACTGCCAGCTGAAATGGTCAACGTATTGCGCGTCTTTGTCTCTCTAACAAGTCGTGGTCCACTGAGTAAGCTCAGAGCATGGCGGTCTCATGGGAAGCAAAGTAGATGGCACGCATTACATCCCTGACCGCGTACCTGCAGCCTCTTGAACAGGAGACAGACAATGACAGCTCAGACCGACCCTCAGGCCGGCGCTCACGTAAAGCCCAGCCTTGACCCCCAGGAAACCCGCGAGTGGATGGACGCGCTGTCCGCCGTCATCGACCGCGAAGGTGCGCAATACGCGCACCAGTTGATCGAAGAAGTGCTGGAGCATGCCCGCCAGAACAGCGTGGACATGCCTTTCTCCGCACAGACCGGTTATGTGAACACCATTGAGCCTTCGCAGGAAGCCAAGTGCCCCGGCAACCTCGAAATCGAAGGCCGCCTGCGCGCCTACATGCGCTGGAACGCCATGGCCATGGTCGTCAAGGCCAACCGCCATCACCCACCCGAAGGTGGTGATCTGGGCGGCCACATTGGCTCCTTCGCTTCGCTGGCCAACATGTTTGGCGCGGGCTTTAACCACTTCTGGCACGCCGAGAGCGAAAACCACGGTGGCGACTGCATCTACTTCCAGGGCCACGTATCGCCCGGCGTGTATGCCCGCGCCGATCTGGAAGGCCGCCTGAGCGAAGAGCAGCTGCTGAACTTCCGCCAGGAAGTGGACGGCAAGGGCCTGTCCAGCTACCCCCACCCCAAGCTGATGCCCAACTTCTGGCAGTTCCCCACGGTGTCCATGGGCCTTGGCCCACTGATGGCCATCTACCAGGCGCGCTTCCTGAAGTACCTGCACGCACGCGGCATTGCCAACACCGAAAACCGCAAGGTCTGGGTGTTCTGTGGCGACGGCGAGATGGACGAACCCGAATCCCTGGGCGCAATCGGCCTGGCCGCACGTGAGAACCTGGACAACCTGATCTTCGTGATCAACTGCAACCTGCAGCGTCTGGACGGCCCCGTGCGCGGCAACGGCAAGATCATCCAGGAGCTGGAAGGCGAATTCCGTGGCTCCGGCTGGAACGTGATCAAGCGGATCTGGGGCAAGGGCTGGGACGAGCTGCTGGCCAAGGACAAGGACGGCGTGCTCAAGAAGATCATGGCCGAGTGCAACGACGGCGACTACCAGTCGTTCAAGGCCAATGACGGCGCCTACGTGCGCAAGAACTTCTTCGGCCGCGATCCGCGCGCGCTGAAGATGGTCGAGCACATGAGCGACGACGAGATCTGGAACCTGCGCCGCGGCGGCCACGATTCGCAGAAGGTCTATGCGGCCTTCCATGCGGCCAATTCGCACAAGGGCCAGCCCACCGTGCTGCTGGTCAAGACCGTCAAGGGCTTCGGCATGGGCAAGATCGGTGAAGGCAAGAACACCGTTCACCAGACCAAGAAGCTGGGCGACGAGGACATCAAGGCCTTCCGCGACCGCTTCAACATCCCGATTCCCGACAGCCAGATCGCCGACCTGCCTTTCTACAAGCCGGCCGACGACACGCCGGAAATGCGCTACCTGCACGAGCGCCGCAAGGCCCTGGGCGGCTACCTGCCGCACCGCCGCGTCAAGGCCAGCGAGCAGTTCACGGCGCCTGCGCTGGACACCTTCAAGGCCATCCTCGAAGCCACGCCCGAAGGCCGTGAGATCTCGACCACGCAGGCCTATGTGCGTTTCCTGACGCAGCTGCTGCGCGACAAGGAAATCGGCCCACGCGTCGTGCCCATCCTGGTGGACGAGGCACGTACCTTCGGCATGGAAGGCCTGTTCCGCCAGATCGGCATCTACAACCCCAAGGGCCAGCTCTACACCCCGGTCGACCGCGACCAAGTGATGTACTACAAGGAAGACAAGGCCGGCCAGATCCTGCAAGAGGGCATCAACGAAGCCGGCGGCATGTGCAGCTGGATCGCCGCGGCCACCAGCTACAGCACGAGCAACCGCATCATGATGCCGTTCTACGTGTTCTATTCGATGTTCGGCTTCCAGCGCGTGGGCGATCTGGCCTGGGC
>JAEZZU010000097.1 GCA_023418355.1 Pseudomonadota bacterium
ACATCAGGCCAGCGAAAAAGTCTTTTTGACTCTTGATTTTCACGAAAACGTCTCCTGCAAGGGATTCACGACCTGTGGATTCTGTAAGCAAAGTGAAGTGGAATTCATGTGGGTTCCACCTACGGAAAAACCGACATACACCGCGAATTTGCGGGCTTTTTTACGCGTTTTCCCTAGGAAAAACAGAGTGCAAGCGCTCGCAAACATCCCAAATCACCCCTGTGGATGCCTGCGGTACAACTGTCATCAGCCCTGCCGTACCAGCGACAAGGCTTACGCAGTTTTAATGCAATGGAGGGGTGGCAGCCAGCACTTCCGCCAGCGTGGTCTGGCCCTCCGCCACCCGCAGCACGCCGGAAACACGCAAGGGCCGCATGCCGTCCTGCACGGCCTGGCGGCGCAGGGTTTCCATGGCTGGGCTCTGGTGGATTTGCTGCTTGAGGCTGTCACTGCACACCAGCAGTTCGTACAGCCCCATGCGACCTCTAAAGCCTGTCATGCGGCAGGCTTCACAGCCCACGGGCCGGTACGGCGTGGCCTGGCCATTGAACTTCCACGGGTTCATGGCCTGCACCAGCAGGTCGGAAGAGGTGTCTGGGTCAGGCTGCTTGCACTGCGGGCACAGCACGCGCACCAGGCGCTGCGCCAGCACACCCAGCAGCGTGGCGTTGATCAGATAAGGCGGTACGCCCAGCTCCATCAGGCGACTCACGGCGCTGGGCGCATCGTTGGTGTGCAGTGTGGAAAACACCAGATGCCCAGTGAGCGCGGCCTGCACCGCCATCTCGGCCGTGGCCGTGTCACGGATTTCCCCCACCATGATGATGTCCGGGTCCTGGCGCATCAGCGCGCGCAGCCCTTCGGTAAAGCCAAAGTCCAGCTGCGGCTGCACCTGGGTCTGGTTGAAGGCAGGTTCAATCATTTCGATGGGGTCTTCCACCGTGCTGACGTTCACCTCTTCCGTCGCCACGCGCTTGAGCGTGGAATACAGCGTCGTGGTCTTGCCCGAGCCGGTCGGCCCCGTCACCAGGATGATGCCGTGCGGGCGCTGCACCAGCGCTTCCCAGCGCTGTGCGTCGTGCGGCATGAAACCGAGCTGGTCCAGCTGCTTGATGGTGTTGTCAGGGTCAAAAATGCGCATCACCATCTTCTCGCCAAAGGCCGTCGGCAGGGTCGAGAGACGCATTTCAATTTCTTCGCCACGCGGATTGCGCGTCTTGATGCGGCCATCCTGCGGGCGGCGCTTTTCCATCACGTCCATGCGCCCCAGCAGCTTGATGCGCGCCAGCATGGCGTTGAACACGCCCATGGGCATGCGGTAGACGCTGTGCAGCACCCCGTCGATGCGAAAGCGGATCACACCCTGCTCGCGGCGCGGCTCGAGGTGGATATCGCTGGCACGCTGGTCAAAGGCGTACTGCCACAGCCAGTCCACCACGCGAATCACGCCGGTGTCGTTGGCGTCTAGCTGTCGGCTGCTGCGCCCCAACTCCACGAGCTGCTCAAAACTGGCAGACGAGGCTGCCCCTCCGGCCTTCTGCGCTGCACGCACCGAATTGGCCAGGGCGAAAAATTCCTTGGTGTAGTGCGCAATCTCGGCAGGATTGGCAAGTACCCGGCGCACGGTCTTGCGCGTCTGGCGCTCGACCTCGGCCACCCAGCCCTGCACAAAGGGCTCGGCCGTGGCCACCACAATCTCCGCCGTGCCCACCTGCACGGGCAGGATCTTGTGCCGCTGCGCATAGGGGCCGCTCATGGCTTCCCCCACACGGGCCACATCGGCCTTGAGCGGGTCAATGCGCAGATAAGGCATGGCCGTGCAGCCCGCCACAAATGCCGTGAGCTGCTCGACGTCCATGGGTGCGCCATCGCTGCTGCGTGTCACCCCCACACCAGCCAGTCGCACCAGCGGGTGCTGGCTGCTCTCCGCCGTGGAACAGCGTGCACGCACGCGTTCGGCTTCTGCTGCGTCGATCACGCCATCTTCCTCCAGCCACTGCAGCACCAGACGCCAGTCCAGCGCACGCCCGCTCAGGGGGCCATCCACGGCACGCGATGACAGGGAAGGAGCCGAAGCAGCAACAGAAGTAGTCATGGCAGCAAGCACATCAGGCACAAAGCGCTTACTGTACTTGCTCGGCGGTGCGCTGCTGTTTATGCAGCGTCAACCACAGGCTTGAAGACCTTGAGCCATTTGGTGGCAGGCAGACCCCAGCGGGCCTGAATGGCCTCGGCACGGACCAGCAGGGCTTCACGGTCGAGCATCTGCGGTGTGCGCTGTGCCAGCACAATGGTGTTGCCCTCGCGCGTGGGCTTGAAGGCCCAGACGTGGCCTTCGCCAAAGGCTTCGGTGATCTTGTCCAGACTGCGCTGGTAGCTCGATGCGCGGCCAAACAGGTTCACCGTCATGCAACCTTCGGGCGTGAGCATGTTGCGGCAGTCGGCATAGAACTCGGCGCTGTCCAGCACGGGCGCTGCGGCATTGTGGTCGTACAGATCCACCTGCAGGGCATCCACCGCGCCCTGCCAGCGGGGCTTGAGGATTTCCATGGAGGCATCGCCCAGCACCACTTCCAGCATGTCGTTGTCGGGCGGCAGCTTGAACCAGCTGCGGCAGATATTGACCACCAGCGGGTTGATCTCGATCGCTGCCGTGCGCATCTTGAGCATCTTGTAGTGGAACTTGGTCAGTGCCGCCGCGCCCAGCCCCAGCTGCACGGCGCGGCGCTCGGCCACGGTGTCAGGATCGACAAACAACAGCCAGGCCATCATGCGCTGCACGTATTCCAGATCAATCTCGAACGGTTTTTTCAGGTTCATCGAACCCTGGACCCAGGGCGTGCCCAGATGCAGATAGCGCGCCACGCCATCGTCCGAGACGCTGACCTGGGGCATTTCCTCTTCGGTAAAGGCACTGGATTTTTTCTTGCGTGTTGCCACCTTAGTGTTCTTTCTCAAATAGTCCTGCGGCCTGCATCACCTCCCGCCAGGCAGCGAGCTTGCGCTCAAAACTGATGGAGGCATTGGCCGGGCTGGTCGAAGGCAGCTTGTACACCGTCAGCCCCAGCCCAGCCAACTTGCTGGCGTGTTTGTAGCTCTCACCGCCGTTGTGCGCCACGGCCTGCAGCTGCGGGCAGCGGGCCTTGAGCGCGGCGAAGTCATTGACCTGCGGCTGGCGAATGGCGCTGTCCAGGCTGCCCTGGCGCTCACAGCTGTCATACACATCCCACAGGCCCAGACCACGCGCCAGCAGCCACTCGCAGCGGCCGGCATAGTCGGCACGGTCAGGCTGCGGATGTGCAGGCCACAGAGCGGCCAGAATGGGCCAGAACTTGTTCTGTGGATGGGCGTAGTACTGCTGCGCGGCCAGCGAGGCCACGCCGGGGAAGCTGCCCAGAATCACCAGCCGCGTGCGCACATCGGCCACCGCAGGCAAGCCTTGCAGACGCTCGGATGCATCGTTCATGGGCTGGCATTGTGCGACCAAAGGCATGCTGTCTGCTGTCACTGGAGTTTTTACAAATCTATAGCTGCCAGCGCTTGCTACATAAGCCTTAGAGGCCAAAAACTATCTCAATGCTGGCAAACCACGCAAAGCCATGCGTGCGTTATCACTTGTGGCTTGCGCCAGCGCATTGGTGCTGATACCACGCAGCTGCGCCACTTCTGCAGCAATGCGCGGGAGCTCGGCCGGGCTATTGCGACCCTGCGGCTTGCCAGCAGCACGCTCCTCGGCCGTGGTGTAGAGCCAATGCGGCTGAATGTCCGGTGCATCGGTTTCCATGACGAGGCTCTCCAGCGGTAAGGTAGCAGCCATCTGGCGCAGCTTTAAGGCTCGGTCATAGGTCACGGCACCTCCAAAGCCCAGCTTGAAGCCCAGATCGATGAACGCCCTGGCCTGCTGCAAGCTGCCGTTAAAGGCATGGGCAATGCCGCCAACCACCGGCCTGGCGCGCAGGGTTTTGAGCAGCCGGTCGCTGCTCTTGCGCACATGCAGGATGACGGGCAAGCCGAGCTCACGCGCAATCTGGATTTGCTGCTCGTAAAACCAGATCTGCCACTCGGCATCGAGCCCCGGCACAAAGAAGTCCAGGCCAATTTCACCGACCGCCACCAGATATGGATCGTCCTTGACTTCAGCCAGCAGCTCCCGCAGTGCGGCGATGTCGGCTTCCTGCGCGTTTGGGGTGTAGAGCGGATGAATTCCCAGCGCATAGCTGTCGCCATGGCGGTGGGCCAACGCGATGACCTCGCGCCAGTGGGGGCGGTGCACGGCCGGGATCACGATGTGCCCCACCCCGACAGCCCGCGCTGCGGCGCGCACGGCATCGCGGTCGGCGTCAAACTCCGCTGCATCGAGGTGGCAATGGGTGTCAATCCAGCTGTGCATCATTCATTTTTGATAGCTGTCAGCGCTTGAAAACCCATACTTTCAGATAGAAAAGTATTTGAAATGCTTATATATAAAGCGCAAGCAGCTCTCATTTTTCATTCAGACAAGCGCCCGCGCACAATGCGCACCACGCGGTCGCACTTGGCGGCCAGGCTTTCATCATGCGTAACCATCACAAACGCCGTGCCGTGGTTGCGTGCCAGCTCCAGCATCAGCTCAAACACGCCGTCTGCCGTGGAGCGGTCCAGATTGCCTGTGGGCTCATCGGCCAGCACGCAGGCAGGCTGCGTGACCAGGGCGCGTGCAATCGCCACGCGCTGGCGCTCTCCCCCCGAGAGTTCGGCCGGACGGTGCGCCATGCGCTCCTTCAGGCCTACGGCTTCGAGCATGCGTGCGGCCTGCGCCAGCGCCTGCTCCTTGGGATCGCGGCGAATGCGCAGCGGCATGGCCACGTTGTCATGCGCGCTGAACTCGGGCAGCAGGTGGTGAAACTGGTAGATAAAACCCAGATGCTGGTTGCGCAGCTCGCCCTGTCTGCGCGGGCTGAGCGTGTGCATGGGCTCGCCCATGAGCTGCACACTGCCCTGCGTGGGAGTGTCGAGCCCGCCGAGCAGATGCAGCAACGTGCTCTTGCCCGAGCCCGAGGCGCCGACGATGGCCAGCGTCTCGCCCGCATGCACCTGCAGGTTCACCTCATGCAGCACCTGCACATTCAGGTGCCCGTCTTCAAAGCGCTTGGAGAGATTGCGCGCGTCCAGTACGACTTGCTTATTCATAACGCAGCGCCTCCGCAGGATTCACGCGGCTGGCGCGCCAGCTGGGGTAAATGGTGGCCACAAAGGCCAGAATCAGAGAAATCACGGCAATCGGCACAATGTCGCTGGCCTGCGGCTCGCTGGGCATCTTGCTGATCAGGTAAATGTCCTTGGGCAGGAAGGTCGCTCCCAGTGCCTGCTCAATCGCAGGCACGATGACGTCGATATTGCAGGCCACCAGCAAGCCCAGCGCCAGCCCCGCAAACGTGCCAATCACGCCCACCATGGCGCCCTGCACCATGAAGATGCCCATGATGGACGCGGGCGACGCGCCCAGCGTGCGCAAAATGGCAATATCGGCGCGCTTGTCCGTCACCGTCATCACCAGCGTGGAAACCAGATTGAAGGCCGCCACCGCCACGATCAGGGTCAGGATGATGAACATCATGCGTTTTTCCAGCTGCACGGCCGCAAACCAGGTCTTGTTCTGCTGGGTCCAGTCACGCAGGTAGAGGAACTCGGTAATCATGCCCGCCAGTTCCTTGGCCACGCGGGGCGCTTCGTGCAAATTCTTGAGCTTCAGGCGTATGCCCGTGGGGCCTTCCAAACGGAAGATGCGCTGCGCATCCTCATGGTGCAGCATGACCATGGCCGAGTCGTATTCGTAGTGGCCGGAGTCAAACGTGCCCGCCACCGTCATCTGCTTCAGACGCGGCACCACACCGGCAGGCGTGACCTGGCCGCTGGGCGCAATCAGCGTGACCTTGTCACCCACGCCCACACCCATCTGGCGTGCCAGTTCCTGACCGAGCACGATGTTGAAGCTGCCAGGCTCCAGCAGCTTGAGCACATCGGCATTCGTCGCCGCCAGATCGGTCACCTCGCCTTCACGCGCGGGGTCAATGCCGCGCACGATGGCGCCCTTCATGTCCTCACCGCGTGCAATCAAGCCCTGCGCTGCCACAAAAGGTGCTGCGCCCACCACCTCCGGGTGCTGCCGTGCCTGCTGCATGGTGGTGTCTACATCCACCATGGCCTGGCCATTGGGCGCAAAGATTTCGATGTGCGAGACCACGCTGAGCATGCGGTCGCGCACTTCCTTCTGGAAGCCATTCATGACACTCAGCACAATGATCAGCGCAGCCACGCCCAGCGCAATGCCGAGCATGGACACACCCGAAATAAAGGAAATAAAACCATTGCGCCGTGTGGCGCGGCCAGCGCGGGTGTAGCGCCAGCCCAAGGCGAGTTCGTAGGGAATTTGCATACGTGGGCAGCATTGTGGCATTGCTCCAAAGGCCAGCATGTCAGAAGTCTTCAGCGCAGGCCTGCGGGTTTGGGGACAATACCAGCCTATGTCGTCGCCTGCCCTGCCTGAACTTCCGCTGCCGTTTACCGTGCCCCCTCGCCCGGCACGAGCCCGCCATCTGCATCTGGTCCTGCCTTACGCCGCACTGGCGCAGGACAGCTGTCAGCTCATCCTGCGGGAGCTGCAGCTGCCCCAGCTGGACCAGCTGCTGGCCCAACTGGCCCCCAGCCATGTGGACGAAGGCAGCATGGACCAGCTGATTCCCCCGCACGAACGCGCCATGGCCCACCTCTGGGGGCTGGATACGCAGTCTCCCGCCTGGGCCACGCTGACGCAGGATGCGGCATCCGAATACCCCTGTGCCTGGATGACGCTGTGCCACTGGACAGCCGGTGCCGATCAGATTCGCATGGACGACCCTGCCAGCCTGCAGCTGGACATGACCGACGCCCAGGCCCTGCATGCCATTCTTGCCCCCTGGTTTGCCGAAGATGGCCTGCAGCTGGAGCTGCACAGCCCCGGCCGCTGGCGGGTGAGCGGCGCGCCACTGCAGGGGCTGCAGTCCGCCTCGCTGGACCGCGTGCTGCTGCGTGATGTGAGCCACTGGATGCCCCAGGGCCCACACCAGCGCACGCTGCAGCGTCTGCACAGCGAAGTGCAGATGCTGCTGTACAACCACCGCTTCAATGCCGAGCGTGCCGAACGGGGTCTGCCCCCGGTGAACGCCTTCTGGCTGCATGGTGTGGGCCAGCTGGATGCAGACGCCCTGCAGGCAGCCCGCACGCTGCAAAGCGTGACGCCCGTGATTTTTGTGGACAGCCTGCGCCAGAGCGCACTGCGCCAGGACTGGCCTGCATGGAAGCAGGCCTGGCTGAATGCCGAGTCTGGCCCCATTGCCCAGACGCTGGCCCATGTGCAGCTCGGCGGCACCGCCACCGTGACCTTCTGTGGTGAGCAGCATGCCCGCAGCTACACCACGCAGCGGCGCAGCTGGCTGCAGAAAATCAAGAACAAAATGAATCCCCAGCGCTTTGCTGGCTTGCATCAAGCGCTATGAAAATAATTGAAAGAGAAATCGCGGAAAGCAGCGTCCAGGCCCTGGTGCATGCCGGCGTAAATCCGCTGCTGGCCCGCCTGTACGTGGCACGGGGCGTGCAGTCCAGTGACGAACTGGACACCAGCCTGAACAAGCTGCTGCCGCCCTCCGGCCTCAAAGGCATTCAGGAAGCCGCGCGCATTCTGGCCGATGCCATTGCCGCACAGCGCAGCATCTGCATCGTGGCCGACTATGACTGCGACGGCGCCACCGCCTGCGCCGTGGGCGTGCGCGGCCTGCGCATGCTGGGCGCCCAGCACGTCACCTACGAAGTGCCAGATCGCATTCAGGACGGCTATGGCCTGTCCGCCCCCATCGCCCGGCGCGTACATGCCGCCGGGCATGAGGTACTGGTGACCGTGGACAACGGCATCGGCAGCATCGATGGCGTGGCCGAAGCCATGCGTCTGGGCATGACCGTGGTGGTGACTGACCACCACCTGCCCGGTGAAGTGCTGCCCACACCGCATGCCATGGTCAACCCCAACCAGCCCGGCTGCACCTTTGCCAGCAAGGCCATGGCTGGCGTAGGCGTGATGTTCTATGTGCTGCTCATGCTGCGCGCCGAACTGCGCGCACGCGGCGTGTTCACGGCGCAGAACCAGCCCAAGCTCGACACCCTGCTGCCGCTGGTGGCACTGGGCACCGTGGCCGATGTGGTCAAGCTGGACACCAACAACCGTCGCCTCGTCGCGCAGGGCCTGCAGCGCATTCGCAAGGGCCACATGCAGGCTGGCATTCGCGGGTTGTATGAGGCCGCCGGCAAGGAATACTGGCAGGCCACGACCACGGACTTTGGCTTTGCGCTCGGCCCACGCATCAATGCCGCAGGACGTCTGGCCGACATGACGATTGGCATTGAATGCCTGCTGACGGATGATTACGGCAAGGCGCTGGAGCTGGCCAAGCTGCTCACCCGCATCAACCGCGAGCGCCAGGAAATGGAATCCGACATGCGCATGCAGGCCTTTGCGCTGGCCGATGAGCTGTTTGAGGACGGCGTCACACCACCAGCGGCCATCAGCGTGTTTGACCCGGAATTTCACGAAGGCGTGGTCGGCATCGTGGCCTCGCGCGTCAAGGACCGCCTGCACCGGCCCACCTTTGTATTTGCCGCCAGCCAGGCAGAAGGCAAGTCGCACGAACTCAAGGGCTCGGGCCGCTCCATCCCCGGCTTTCACCTGCGCGATGCGCTGGACCTGGTCGCCAAGCGCCACCCGGGGCTGCTGCTGCGCTTTGGCGGCCACGCCATGGCGGCGGGCTGCACGATTCCCGAAGACCGTTTTGCCGAATTCGAGCGCGCCTTTGCCCAGGTCGCACAGGAGTGGCTGGATGCCAAGACGCTCACACGCTGCGTGGAAACCGACGGACCGCTGGACCCGGCTTTCCGTCAGGCGGAGATCGTGGAAAAACTGAATATGGAAGTCTGGGGCCAGGGCTTTGCACCGCCCACCTTCAGCGAAGACGTGGAAATCCTTTCGCAACGCCTGGTGGCTGAGAAGCACCTCAAGCTCAAGGTACGCCACCGTGGCGACGAGGTGGACGGCATCTGGTTTGGCCGCACCGAGCCACTGCCTGAGTGGGTACACATGGCGTTTCGCCTGGACATCAACGAGTTCCGGGGCGAGCGCAAGGTGCAGTTCCTCGTGGAAGGCGCTGAAGGATAAAAACAGGAGCAGCTTGCACTGATATTTGCTGCATTTCCGATAGTTTTATATTTGAAACTATTGAAATATCGGCGCAAGACGCTATCAAAAACAAAGGCCTGCATTGCAGTAATGCCGTTCACTTAAGGTTTTCTGACCTGTTTGATGGGATAGCGTGACGGCACTTTTTTGACCACACGGGGGCATGTTCGCCCCCGTCGCTGTTTGGGGAGCAACCTCTCACTGAGCCTT
>JAEZZU010000190.1 GCA_023418355.1 Pseudomonadota bacterium
TGTTTGGGGTTTGTATAGCCGAGTGCAGTCCGCATAGGAGCTGTAGGCTAGTCAAAACGGGGATTTTCGCATGTCCTGACCGCTCATGGCTTGAATGCTGTCCAGCAAAAGCAGTGAATGGCTGCTAATGCCTGTGTCACGCAGGGGGAGGGAGATCCAGCAAAACGCCACCAGCAATGTGGTGGCGTTGAGAGGTAGATCAGCAGCAAGCTGCGAATTAACGGGGTCTGGCCGCAGGCGGCAGGTCACGCTCATCCATGATGAAAGCCTGCATTTCCATGTCCAGCGTCTGTGCCTCCGAGCTGTGGAAGGGCGTGACGGTAGCTGCAGCAGGCGTAGCTGGCTGGCTGGCTGCTTCACTCAGATCCAGAGAGAGCTCTGCTACCAGCGCCTCATCGGGTGCAAAGTGCTGCACAGGCTGGAAATGCGACTGGCCCGATTGCTGCTCCAGTGGTTCATGCACGGGCATGGTGCTGAGCAAGTTCAGATGCGCTTCATTCAGTGAAAGCACCGGCGGCTGCTCAACAGCTACAGACTTTGCCGCAGTCTGAGCTGCCGCCATAGCCACAGGTGCTTCAGCAGGCATCACAGGCACTTCGGGGAGGGCGATGGCAGGCTGCTCCAGCGCCATCTCTGCCGTAATTTCAGGCAGAGGGACTTCGGTAGGAGCCGTGCGCTTGCGACCCGGCATGGCACCACGGCTGGCGGCAGGGGTGGTCTTGGTCAGGTTGTAGAGCATCAGCAGATCGTCAAACGCGGCCAGATCAAAGCGCTGCGCTGCCTCGCTCTTGCGCAGAATCAGCTTGCGCAGCAGCTCCTGCACCTCGTCCGTGGGCCACAGTGCTTCAATCTGTGCCAGCACGTCAGGGTGGGCACTCCAGAGGTCACGCCCCTTGCGAGAGAAACCGAGAAAGTCCGGAATGTTCACATTGAAGTGCTTCTGGAACTGCTGGCGCACTTCTTCGTAGGCATCCATGCGTCCCAGTCTGAAGAGCAGCTGCAGCAATTCCACATAGGCCAGTGGAGAAGATTTCTCATGCTCGGCAATATGTGCCTTGAGAATCTCAATGGCCTGGTCGTTTTCGCCAATGGAGGCATAAAACTCCGCCTGCTCCTGCACGTCAAACAAGGCCTGCGCGGTCAACACCTCGGTCAGCGGGAACATGGTGGCAGGTGCCAGTGGGGGCGGCTGGATGCTGGAGTCGGCAAACACCGTATCCGGGAACTGCGTGAGTTCCTGCGCCTGCGGCACACTGTCACGCGTGTGCGGAGCAATCCTTGCCATGGAGGCGACGGGCTGGGCCACGGGTTCTGCCTTCGTTGCAGCCACTGTGGGCACCACTGGTGCAGAGGGCACCTGGCCCTTGACCGTACTGGCAGCAGCGCTGTCCGTATCAATCTGCGTCAGGGCTTCAGAGTTCTCTACCGCCAGCACTGTGTTCGCCCAGTCGCTCTGTGCTTTCAGCCGCTCCTGACGCAGACGTTGCAGCAGCCAGGCAATACAGGCCAGCGACAGCGCAAGCAGGCCCAGCGCGGCATGGACCCACGCGGGCAAACCAGCGTTCTGTGCCTCGACCAGCTGCCGTTGCAGGCTGGAAATTTCCGTCAGATTGCTGGTCAGCTGCTTTTTGAGCGACAGCAACTGACCTTCCAGCGCATCGATGCGCTCAGTATTGGCCCGCAGCAGTGCCTGTGTGGCTTCAGAAATCGGAGGATCTGTTGCTGCGGTAGCATCAGGCGCAACCACATCAGGTACAGGTACAGCTGCAGCCGTTGCTGTGGAGCCATCTGCCGCTTGATCTGCGCTTGCTGCGGCAGCAGGTTTTGCCTGCAGCCCCTCGAGGCCTTCCAGCGGCTCCATGCGCAGGCGCGAGCGACCTGCATCGGCAGCCTGTGCTTCAGCGCTGGTTGCTGGAGCAGCTGCTGGCTGTTGTGAGGGCTTGGCTGCTGTTTCTGGCGGGGCGGGAATATCTACCGTATCGGCCGCAGCCACCAGCGAGGGCACAAAGTACGCTGGCAGGCTGTTGTCCTGCGCTGCACGTGGGTTGACGGCGCGCTTGGCAGGGCGGCGCGGTGTGGTCGCAGCACGTGCAGTACTGGCTTGGTTGGAACTGGTGCTTGAAGCAGCCAGCGCAGCAGGGACGGGGGCTTCCGCCTGGATTTTGCTCAGGTCAATGGGCTGTACCGATGCAGCCATGGAGCCCGGAGGATCCGCAAAAAAGGTGTAGCTGCGCGTCATGGTGGCGGAGCATCCAGCACTGAGCTTGACGGTCAGCAAAGGCTCGTTGACCGGGAGGGTGGTGCGCACCCGCACGGAATTGCCTTGTGGCACGACCTTGAAGTCACTGCGGCCCAATGGGGTGTCGCCCATCAGGATGTCGGCAGACACACAGCTGGTTTCTGCCGTATGACCGGCATCTGGCTTGAGCTGGAAGACCAGATCCATGGGCGAACCCAGCTGCACATTGCCCTGGCTATTGCCTAGCGACAAGGCGCTGACTTGCGAGGCAGCGGCAACACCACTGAGCAAAACGAGTAGATCACGAAGTTTCACGGTCATTCTTTGCCGTCAAAAGTTGACAAGCGCACTGCGTGCCGCGAATGCATCTCCCACCCCTATGCGCTCGCTGCAGTGCGTGATTCGAAAATGTATCAAACCGTCTTGCAAAAGCGCTTTGCCGCAAAACAATCCAGCGCTAAAAACTCTGGATGTGGCGCAATGAAAACTAAATGTCAATAAATGCTAACTATCAAGATACAGTCTGAACTGTCTGGTGCGTCAGTGCCTGCAGGTGTTCTGCCAGCCGCTGAATCGACCGCGGTGCGCAGCCCTCGGCATCGTTACTGATAGTGACAAATGCCGCTTGACCAGCGCCAGTAATGCCTTTCACGGTCCGCGCCAGTACGGCCAGGGTGTGCGGGTCGGGTGTTCGAATTTCGTCAAAGGGCTGGTGCTTTTCCTGTGCCGCGGGGTAGCCAAAGGGGCCAAATACCGTATTCAGATTCCATCGGCAGACCAGTGGTGTGGGCCAGAGCTTGCGCAAGAGGGGCAACTGCTGCTCGATCGGCGGCATCTTGCCGTGCAGGCCCAGGCACAGTGTGGCGCCATGTGCCTTGAGCACCTGTACCAGCGCATCTTCGAGCAGCAGCGGATCGCGCACCTCGACCGCCACGATGACCTCCGGGGCCTGAGCAAGCGCCTGGCGCGTAGCCAGGAGCAAGGCCGCAAGCTGCTCGTGAAGCTGCGCCGTGTGCGAGAGCATGTCCCACGGCAGGGGACTGAGCTGATAGACCAGCACACCCAGCCTGGAAGCCAGCCCTTGCAGCACAGGCTCCACAAACTGCTGCACGGCAAGACCTGCGTCCAGAAACACCGGGTTGCGCTGCTGGCCCTTGCCGTCTTCACCACGCACCAGCGCATCGGTCACCACGTTCGGGCATTTGACGACGAAGCGAAAGTCCTCCGGCACCTGTGCTGCCATCTGCGCGTACTGCTCCGCGCTCAAGGGCCGCCAGAAACTGCGATCGACGCAAACCGTGCGCATCAACGGGTGCTGTGCCAAAGCCGTCAGCCCCTTACGCGACAGCACGCTGGGGTCGTATGCCCCATCCCACACCAGCCCGTCCCAGCCGGGGTAGGACCAGGTAGATACCCCCATGCGCAGCTGCGGTGGCATGGCCCGCGCCAGAGCCCGCAGTGCCTCGGACGGCACCGCTGCCTGCACGCCTTGGGGCTTGCGCGCGGACTTCACAGCCGGGGCCGGGGAGGGCAGTGGCGCATCTGCGCCAAACAGATCGTCTTGCATAGATGATGAAATTTTGAGCGATTTTGGCCTCCAGGGCAGAACTGGCGCGCGCGAACAGCTATCAAATGTGAGGATATGTGTTTGTGAGCGGAGACTGCGCCCGTCTATGGCAAACTTGCGCGCTTTCGGAGCTACAGCGCCAAGGGGCGCGCAACGCATGCAAAAAATCATTGGGCAGATTGCCGCAGAGATCAAAGTCAGTGCGCAGCAGGTCACAGCTGCCGTGGAATTGCTGGATGGCGGAGCCACCGTCCCTTTTATTGCCCGTTACCGCAAGGAAGTCACAGGCGGTCTGGACGACGTGCAGCTGCGCGAGCTGGAAGCACGCCTGTCCTACCTGCGTGAACTGGAAGACCGCCGCTGCGCCGTGCTCAAGGCGATTGACGAGCAGGGCAAGCTCACGGACGCACTGCGCTTGGCCATTGCCAATGCGCCGACCAAGCAGGAGCTGGAAGACATCTACCTGCCGTTCAAGCAAAAGCGCCGCACCAAGGGCCAGATCGCCAGAGAATTTGGCATTGAGCCGCTGGCCGACCAGCTGTTTGCCGACCCCACACTGGATCCACACGAAGCGGCCAAGGCTTTCTGCAAGCCAGCAACCACGCTGGACGATGGCAAGCCCGGCCCTGACTTTTCCACCACCTTTGCCGTGCTGGACGGCGTGCGCGACATCCTCTCCGAGCGCTGGGCCGAAGACGCCACGCTGGTGCAGAAGCTGCGCGAATGGCTGTGGCAGGATGGTCTGCTGCGCTCGCGCAAGGTCGATGGCAAGGACGAAAACGATGCCGAAGTCGCCAAGTTCCGCGACTATTTTGATTACGAAGAACCCATCTCCCGTGTGCCCTCGCACCGTGCGCTGGCGGTGTTCCGCGGCCGCGCGCTGGAGATTCTGGAAGTCAAGCTGGCCCAGCCTGAAGAGCCTGTGGTCGGCCAGCCCAGCCTGGCTGAAGGCCGCATTGCCATGCATCTGGGCTGGAGCCATGCCAAGCGCCCCGCGGACGATCTGATCCGCAAGTGCATTGCCTGGACCTGGCGCGTGAAGCTCAGCCTCTCGACCGAGCGCGATCTGTTCAGCCGCCTGCGCGAAGATGCTGAACACGTCGCCATCAAGGTGTTTGGCGACAACTTGCGCGACCTGCTGCTGGCCGCACCTGCAGGTGCCCGTACCGTGATGGGCCTGGACCCCGGAATCCGCACTGGCGTGAAAGTGGCTGTGGTGGACAGCACCGGCAAGCTGGTGGATACCGCCACGGTGTACCCGCACGAGCCGCGCAAGGACTGGGATGGTTCGCTGGCTGTGCTGGCACGTCTGGTGGAAAAGCATGGCGTGAACCTGATTGCCATTGGCAATGGCACGGCCAGCCGCGAAACCGACAAGCTGGCGGCAGACCTGATCAAGCTGGCTGCCAAGGTGGGCAAGCAAGTGGAAAAGGTCGTGGTCAGCGAAGCCGGTGCTTCGGTCTATTCGGCCAGCGAATTTGCCTCGCAGGAGCTGCCTGATGTGGATGTGAGCCTGCGTGGCGCCGTCTCCATTGCCCGCCGCCTGCAGGACCCGCTGGCAGAACTGGTGAAGATTGACCCCAAGAGCATTGGCGTGGGCCAGTACCAGCACGACGTGAACCAGAGCGAACTGGCGCGCAAGCTGGACGCGGTGGTGGAAGACTGCGTGAACTCCGTGGGTGTGGACCTGAACACGGCTTCCGTGCCGCTGCTCACCCGCGTGTCGGGCCTGAGCGGCTCGGTCGCGAAATCTGTAGTGCGCTGGCGCGATGCGAACGGGTCGTTCCGTAACCGCAAGCAGCTCATGGAAGTCTCGGGCCTGGGTGCCAAGACCTTTGAGCAGGCCGCAGGCTTTTTGCGCATTCGCGGTGGCGACAACCCACTGGACATGACCGGCGTTCACCCTGAAACCTACCCCGTGGTGGAGCAGATCATTGTGGCCACCGGCAAGCCCGTGGACCAGATCATGGGCCGCCCCGAAGTGCTCAAGCCCCTGAAGCCCGAGCAGTTTGCCAACGAGCAGTTCGGCCCCATCACGGTCAAAGACATTCTGAGCGAGCTGGAAAAGCCGGGCCGTGACCCACGCCCTGACTTTGTCGTCGCGCGCTTTAACGACGGCGTGGAAGACATCAAGGACCTCAAGGAAGGCATGATTCTGGAAGGCACGGTGAGCAACGTGGCCCAGTTCGGCGCCTTTGTGGACCTGGGGGTGCACCAGGACGGTCTGGTGCACGTGAGCCAGATGAGCCACAAGTTCATCGAAGACGCGCGCGAAGTGGTCAAGACCGGCCAGATCGTCAAAGTCAAGGTGCTGGAGGTGGATGTGGCGCGCAACCGCATCAGCCTGACCATGAAGCTGGACGCCGCCCCCGCTCGCCGCGACGGCCCACGCGACAACCGCTTTGAAGCCGCTGGCCGCAGCCAGCAAGGCCGTGGCGGCTACGCCCAGCCCCAGCGCAGAAACGATGCCCAGCCAGCCAGCGCCATGGCATCGGCCTTTGCCAAGCTGCAAGGCCTGAAGAAATAAGGCGGGATGCCTTGCCCACAAGGAGCTGCTTCGGCAGCTCTTTGTATTTGGGGAGCAGTGGCGCTGCACGGCAGGTGTCAGAGACTCAAAATCAATAGCTTTCAGAGCTTTTGTGACAAGCGTTACAGCCTGAAAACACTCACAAACCATGCACAGGCAGGCGTAAAAGCCTGACAGCTGGTGGTGCAGCGGCAATGCCATGCTTGCTGCCATCCCACATCTGCTGACCTATGCCACACGTACAGCCTTCGCCCTCGCACACGCCTTCTCCCCAAGCTGCTGGCACCGGGCCAACGGAGTTATCTGCCGCTGAGCGCCGGACCACCTTGCGCCAGCAGGCGCCCAGCCAGGCCAGTCTGCAGACTCTGGCCACCATGCTGCCGGGGCTGCGCTGGTGCATTGGGCTGGTGATTGCCAGCCTCATCATTGCGGCGCTGTATTTCGGGCGGGATATGCTGATTCCACTGGCACTGGCCGTGCTGCTGGGCTTTTTGCTCGACCCGGCGGTCACCCGCCTCAAGCGCTGGGGGCTGCCGCGCATGGTGTCCACGCTGGTGGTCGTGGTGCTGGCGCTGGGCTTGCTCACTGGCATGGGCTTTTATCTGGGGCAGCAGGTGCAGCGCCTGAGCGCAGACCTGCCGACCTACCAGCAGACCATCAAAGAGAAGCTCCGCCACCTGCGCTCGCTCAGCAGTGGGCCGAGCGCCTGGGATGGTGCTTTCAAAACCTTCGATACGGTGGAAGGCGAAATCTCCAAGGCCACGGCAACTTCTGAAAAAACCAAGCCCCAGGTGCAGAAAGTGGAGGTGGTGGGGGAGACACCCAAGCCGCTGGATACCGTGCTGCAGTGGCTGGAGAAGGTCAGCGAGCCCATTGCCATGCTGGGCATCGTGCTGCTGTTTGTGATCTTGATTCTGCTGGATCGCGATGACCTGCGCGACCGACTGCTCAGGCTCATGGGTGGCAATCTGCACCTGGCTACCGATGCGCTGGATGAAGCCTCAGACCGCATTGGCAAATACCTGCGCATGCAGTTCATTGTGAATGTGACCTACGGCATTCCCATGGCCGTGGGGCTGCTCATCATCGGCGTGCCCGGCGCCATTCTGTGGGGTATCGTGGCCACCATCATGCGCTTTGTGCCCTATGTAGGGCCGATGATTTCAGCGGTCTTTCCACTGGCACTGGCATTTGCCGTCGCGCCCGGCTGGGACATGCTGCTGTGGACACTGGGCCTGATTCTGGTGCTGGAGCTGATCAGCAACAACATCATTGAGCCCTGGCTGTATGGCTCCAGCACGGGGCTGTCCACACTGGCCATCATCATTGCCGCCACGTTCTGGACGGCACTGTGGGGGCCGATTGGCCTGATTCTGTCCACGCCCCTGACCGTCTGCTGCCTGGTGCTGGGCCGCTATCTGCCGGGCTTGCAGTTCATGGAAGTGCTGCTGGGCAGCCAGCCCGTGCTGGATGCGCCGGATCGCCTGTACCAGCGCCTGCTGGCCGATGACGTCAACGGCGCCATCGAGCTGGCTGAAACCGAAATCGCCCAGCGCCTGCCCGGCAAGCCACAAGATGCAGACAAGGCCCGCGCCGTGGCCGAGTTTTACGACCACATTGGCGTGCCTGCACTCAAGCTGGCGTGCAGGCACCACGCCGAAAACGCCACTGCCGAGCACCGCATGCGCTTTTCCAATGGCATGGAAGATTTGCTGGCAGACCTGCTGGAAGAATATCCCGCCCAGGGCGTGCATGTGGCTACGGGCCTGCGCGGGCGTGTGCATTGCGTGGGCGCGCGCTGGGAAGTGGATGCACTGGCTGCCGACATGGCCATGCACAGCCTGCAGCTGCATGGCATTTACGCCACCTGTGCCAGCCATGCACTGACCGCCCAAGTGGCGCAGGAAGAAACGCAGGGCTGGGGCGATGTACAGTGGCTGGTGGTTTCGGTGTTTCATGCCCAGCCACAGAGCATGGTGCGCCAGCTGCTGCGCCGCGTTCGCCGTCGCTATCCGCATACGGAGGTCATTCTGGCCCTGTGGAACGCTGGCCCGGACGTCCTCAAGGAAGAAAGCCTGGCGCGCATGGGTGCCACCAGCGTGGTCACCAGCCTGCAGGAGCTGCTGCTGCGCATGCAGCAACTGGTCTCGCCTGAGCAGACCCGGCAAGGCTATGTGCCTGCCCCCCTGCCAGACAACGATGAAGCGCGTGTGCAATCCCTGCAGCGCAGCGGTTTTCTTTCGCCCAGACTGCTGCCTGCGTACAAGGAAGCGGTGCTCAAGGCCGCCAATGCCTTTCATGTGAAATACGCACAAGTGTCTCTGGTGGATCAGCGCTGGGTACACACCCCGGGCAGTCTGCTGGTGCACGCGCATGCGCCCGATGCGCCACCCGGACTGCCGCGCGAGATTTCCATCTGCTCCTACGTGGTGCGTGAGGGTGAAGACCTGGTCGTGGAAGATGTAGCACGCGACCCGCGCTTTGCCGACAACCCAGTCTTGCAGGAGGCAGAGGTCAAGTTTTACGCCGGTGTGCCACTCCGAAGCAGGCAGGGCGATGTGCTGGGCACGCTGTGCATCATGGATGACACACCAAGGCAGATGGCCGAGGGGGAAATGGAGGTGCTGCAGGGAATGGCGAAGGATCTGGAGGAAGCAGTGCGCAAAGCCGTACACGACAAAGGCAGCGACGAAAATCCATGAAATATGGCGCTAAGCCTTATCAATAAAGCGCTGGCAGCTATTTTTTTCGCGTTTTTAGTGCTCAAAGTGTCGTTCAAAGGCAAGCGCCTGAATCCATGCGCAGCACCATTCCTGCGGACGAGAAAAGCTGGATGCGCTGTGCGCAGCCGCCGACCTTGTGAACATCCACTCACTCTTATTTCGATAGCTTCACAACCATGCTGCATAAACATGGAGAGCAGACTGAGTACTCACTCATGGAAAAACCATGATGATTACATTGTGTAACAATGTACACCTCTTTGTCGAAACCACTGGCCTATTGCCGGTGGTTTTTTTTCTTCGGACCTTATGCAATTTCAAAATCTTTCAGTTGCCAAAAAAGTTTGGGCATTGGTCATCACCATTCTGGTGTTACTCGTGGCGGCCAGTCTTGGGCTGGCGCGCTACATCAGCAGTCTGGAGCAGGAGGTGCGAGAGAGCACCAGCCTGATGGAGCACCGCATCCTGCTGGCCTCCAAGCTGCGCACAGGCATGGATCTGGGTGGCGCAGAAAATGCCGCCTCCAATCTGGGCAAGGACGTGACAACACAGGAATTCTTCGACAACCGCTTTGGGCGTACCAAACAGCGTAACGCTGCCATGATGCAGGAATTCCTGAAGGTGGCGACCACCCCCGAGTCGGAAAGCCTGATGGCCAGCCTGATGGCGCAGCTCAAGAAGTGCGACACCTTGATTGATGAGTCTGACAATCTGCGCAAAAACGGCGTGGACGTGGACGACCGCGTGCGTGGCGTGAACATGGTCTGTACCGACGAATTCACGGCCAAGTTTGACGAAATGGTGGACCTGCAGAACGAGATGAAGGAGGCATACCTGGCCAAGGCGGATGCGCAGCGTCGCAATGCATGGCTGGTAGCCGGTCTGTGCTTTGCCGTGGTCATCATTCTGGCCGTGCTGGTGGCAGCCTGGCTGGTACGTCAGCTGACCGAGCCTTTGAGTCACGCTGTGGAGCTGGCCCAGGAAATTGCCAAGGGCAATCTGACCCATGAGCTCAACGACAGCCGCAAAGACGAACTGGGCGTGCTGCTGCGCTCCCTGAACAGCATGACGCAAAAGCTGCGTTCCTTGGTAGGTGAAGTACGTCATGGTGTGGACTCCGTGCAGACCGCTGCCGCACAGATTGCCGAAGGTAATCAGGACCTGTCGGTGCGCACTGAGCAGACAGCCGCCAATCTGGAAGAAACCGCTTCCAGTCTGGAAGAGCTGAACGCGCATGTATCGCAGGCATCAGACACAGCCCGCCAAGCCAGCCAGCTGGCCGTTACTGCCGTCAAGGCGGCCGAGCATGGTGGCGAAGTGGTGAGCGAAGTCGTTCACAGCATGGAGCAGATCAACACATCCAGCCGCAAGATCAGCGACATCATTGGCGTGATTGACGGCATTGCCTTCCAGACCAATATCCTGGCGCTCAATGCTGCCGTGGAAGCTGCACGTGCAGGCGAGCAGGGCCGTGGCTTTGCCGTGGTGGCTGGCGAGGTGCGTTCGCTGGCAGGGCGCAGTGCCGAAGCGGCCAAGGAAATCAAGGAACTGATCACCAACAGCGTGGCCAATGTGCAGACCGGCACACAGCAGGTGGCCGAAGCCGGCAAGAGCATGCAGGACATTGTGGACAGCGTGCGCCGCGTGACCGATCTGATCAGTGAAATTGCCGCCGCCGCCTCCGAGCAGCGCGATGGCTTTAGCCAGGTCAACCAGGCCGTCAGCAATCTGGACCAGATGACACAGCAGAACGCTGCCCTGGTGGAAGAGTCCAGCGCCGCCGCGCTGGCCATGAAGGAGCAGACACAGCGACTGGCAGAACAGGTGGCCCAGTTCAATCTGGGCTCACACCACCAGAGCACGCTGTAATACGGAATTACAGCAGCAGTTCAGTACGCTGAGTGCTTCCAAAAACAGAGCTGCCTGCGCTTGCGCATTCAAAGGTTTGAAGCCATAAAAAGCTAAAAACCAATGAATGCCAGCGCAGGCAGCTCTTTTTTATGTAGCAATCATGGCCTGACTGAAGCAGCAGGGTCTTGCGTGCCGTGCAGATATAAAAAAAATGAGCTGTTTCCAGCTCATTTTTCAGGGAGCTTGCAGCGCGTTAATTCCCGGTTGAGAAAGCGTCGCTATTGCTCGACCGACGCATGCAGCCCGGAATATTGTTGTTCCAGTTGTGTCCGTCTGGCGCACACTTCCAGAATGTTTTGGGACCTTCCAGCATGCACACCGGACGCGACAGGAAGTGCGCCTCACTACAGCTGCGAGCCGTCACTGGGGGCTGTGGAGCAGGTGCCGGTGGGCTGAGCGGAGCGCGTGTCGTCTTCTCACGTTCTCTGGCTTCGGCTTCACGCTTGGCTTTTTCAGCCTCACGCTTGGCGCGTGCCTCTGCTTCGCGTTTGGCCTTGGCTTGCGCTTCTTGCTTGGCCTTGGCTTCATCGACCACTGCTGGTGGTGGCACCGGCACGGGTGTGAGTACAGGCGCTTCGGGAGGAAGCGGTCTGGTCGGCTCAGGCTGCGGATCAGGTACAGGAATTGGCATGGTTGGCTGCGATGGTGCAGATGGCTTTTCACTGTCACCAGAGCCACTCATCAGGTAATACGCTGCACCGCCCGCTGCCAGCAACAGTGCAATGGCTCCACCAACGATGTAACGCCCCATATTGCTGGATGCAGGAGGAGTTGGCGGAGGAGGAGGAGGTGGAGTTTTTCCACCATGGCCACCGTCCGTAACAGGTGCTGTGCCACCCACCACATTTGTGGGCTGTGGATTTGGCACACCGGGCTGCGGGTCCTGACCTGTACCCATACCGGCAATGACACCAGCACCAGCACCTGCTGCAATAGCCGTCGTCGTGTCAGCGCTGTTACTAAACAGATCATCGACACTCGTTTCATCTGTACTTTGTTGCTGGCCTGTAGTGGCAGGTGGAACAGCTACAGGTGGATCGCCAAGCCCGGCAGGGGCTGCCGTAGTGTCGAACAGATCATCCACGCCAGCTGCAGCTGTGTCAGGTGTTGTGCTTACAGGCACAACGGGCTGCACAGCGACGGGCTGATCTGGCACCAAATTGGGCGCCGTGTCTGCCTCTGCCCCCGCTGTTGTCACACCAGTATCAAACAGCTCATCCACATCGGCAGTGCTTGGTGTTGAGTCAACAGTGGCAGAGGTGACAGGCTGCTCAAGCGATTCCGTCACCACAGGTGAAGGCGCCACAGCATCCACCTCAGTCACTGCCACCGCAGCAGCCACACTGGCTGCAGTTGCCCCAGCGTTCTGTGCATCAGGGCTTGCAGAGGTGGCATCTGCATCGGTTTCTACGGCAGCAGGCGCAGGCGTCTGCTCCTGTGGTGCTGCACCTGGAGCAGCACCAGTCTGCACTTCCGTGACGGGGTCTGCCGCTGGTGTGTCTGCGCCAAACAGATCATCTACATCCACCAGCTGGGGAGCGGCAGTTGCAGTTGCGACTGGCGTAACGATCGGCGCTGCGCTCTCAGGCTGAGGCTGCTTGCTGCCGCACTGGCTGCAAAAGCCTGCATTGCCTCTGAGCGGGCTGTGGCAATTCCAGCATGTGGGGGCAGTTGCGGCTGCGCTGGGGGCAGGCGTGGTTTTCTGTCCGCAACCGGAACAGAATGCGGCGCCGTCGGGTAGTGCTTTATTGCAATGTGGGCAATGCATAACTCAAGCTCAACGAAGTTTGTGACCGCAGGAAGTGCAGAAGGCATCACCTGCACCTACCACCTGGTGGCAGGCAGGGCAGCTTGCTGCCACAGGCGAAACCACGGGAACATGCGGGACAACAGGCTCAGGTTGGGGAACAGGTTGAACATCAGGACCGTGCTGCTGCTTGAGGGTGTTGATGTTCTTGGTGACCGCCTGCAAAGGCGTGGGCTTCATGATGTAGCAGGCAACTGCAGCAATGATGATGATGGGCAGGCCCAGTGTGAGGCCCAGACCCATCATGTCTGTATTGATGAAGTCCAGAACTGACTTTTGGAATTCGCGTCCAGCGCGACCACCAAACATATTTCCCAGCGCATTCAGTTTGGAGTTGACCGTGGAATACGCCACCAAGAGCATGACCACCATGAAAATCGGTGGTGCAAAGACACCCAGACGGGCTGCAGGAGCTTTCCAGATCAATGGCAGGAAAATCAGTGCCATGGCTACCCAGCCCAGGAAGTTGTAGAAGCTGAATGAGGTATCCATGGGGTTGCCACTAGCAAGTGCACCCAGACCCTGGTTAAAGGTAACGCCGATCAAACCGCGAATCTCGACAAAGTTCACGCCCATCCAGAAAAACAGCACGATCACGAAATACACCAGCTGGTTGATCGACAGGCCGCTGGCGTCAAACTTGCCCAGGTTGGCACCGACATTACTTGGCAGCATCTCGCTCAGGCCGCCCAGCTTTTCGCGCAACGCCCCGGTATCTATGGACAGCTTTCGGGGTGCCACCTTCAGTGCCTGCAGCTGGCCATCTTCCGTGGTCGCAACGTAGACGCGCATGCCAGCCGCGGGAGGAACTTCAGACATCCATTCCTTTTCCAGCGTGAAACGGTACTTCTTGCCCGCGCAGATCACCAGCCCTGGGCCGCTTTGCGCATCGCGCAGCACAGTGCCTACGGGCAGTGCACTGTCTGGATCACCGGAATACACCCTGGACAATTGACCTGCATCATTCAGCGCAAAACTGACTCGCATGCCAGCGGCTGGCACTTCCTAGGAAAACCAGTGCTCCTCCAGCGTGAACTCATATTTATTGCCGTTGGAATTAATCAAACCTGTGCCGTGCTGACAGTCGCGCAGGATAGTGCCTTGGTGCATGTTTGTTTGCATGGTGTAGTTAGTGGTTATTAACAAAGCTTCACTGCACAAAAGCACAGTAATGCATCTTAAACCGCGCAATATATCGTGCTGCCAGAGTCCGCATGTGCTTACAGCAGTGGATTTACCCCCCAGATGTTTTTAAAATGCAACACAAATGCCAATGAAACAATTGATAACTATTGGGTTCATGCATTTTCAAGATATATGGACCTTATCCCAACCATCCATCCTGCGAATATCAAAAATCATTTTTTAATGGAAATAATCCACAAAATCTGATATATGAGCAGGCGGATTCAAATCTGAACTGCAACACCTGCAACTGTTAAGGTCAGCAGATGTCTGCAAGTCGTTCGCCATACAGCCAACTCCAACCCGAAGATCGCCTCACCATCGCCAGCTTGCTACAGCAG
>JAEZZU010000227.1 GCA_023418355.1 Pseudomonadota bacterium
CTGTATGCCGCTGTGGCTGAATCCGGTATTGTCGCGCAGACAGACCTCGGTTGCTACTGGTTTGCTGCATAACCACGCATGCAAACACCGTGCCGCCGTCTTTTTATGACTGCATTGCCATGCCCGAAACTGTTTTGCCCGAGCCTTTGCTGCACGCCTACCGCAGCACCCTCTATCGCATCCAAGGCCAGAACTGGTCTTTGCAGATTGGTCAGCCCCAGCCTGCCCTGCGCCCCTACTACCAGCGCCACGCCGTGCAAAGCGCGGTCTATTTGACAGCCTGCAACCCGCTGGGCGAGCTGCTGCCAGACGAGCACAATGCGCGCCGCATGGAGCAGCTACGCCAGGCGCTGCAGCGCGCCGGCTGGGCCTATCTGGAAGGCTTTGGCGAAGACCCGCAGGGCGAATGGCCGGGCGAGCCCAGCGTGCTGATTCTGGGCATGGACCTGCACACCGCCCAAGCCTGGGGCCAGCAGTGGCAGCAGAATGCCTTGCTCTATTGCGGTGCGGATACCGTGCCGCAGCTGGTACTGCTGCGCTAAAACCATAGCTGCCAGCGCTTGAAAACAGGCAATTTCAGATAAAAAACCATCTGAAAGCCTTATTTTTCAAACGCAAGCAGCTATCTTTTTTAATGATCAGTCACGACGACTGACATCGCCAACAAAAAAGGGCACCCGAAGGTGCCCAACAAGCTGGAACCAGGAACGACTGAATCGTTCAGCGTGGCAAGGTGGTCTCACCCATCAGGAACTCATCCACGGCACGTGCGGCCTGACGGCCTTCACGGATGGCCCACACCACCAAGGACTGGCCACGGCGCATGTCGCCCGCTGCAAACAGCTTAGGCACGCTGGTGGCGTAGCCGCCGACCACATCGGTCGTCGCCTTGACATTGCCGCGCTGGTCTTTTTCCACACCAAAGGCGTCCAGCACCGCCTGCACGGGCGAGACAAAGCCCATGGCCAGGAAGACCAGATCAGCCTTGATGATCTGCTCGGAGCCTGGAACTTCGGTCATCTTGCCGTCCTTCCACTCCAGACGCACGGTCTTCACACCGGTCAGCTGACCCTTTTCACCAATGAATTCCTTGGTGCCGATGGCAAACTCACGCACGCAGCCTTCGTCATGGCTGGAAGAGGTGCGCAGCTTGAGCGGCCAGTAAGGCCACACCAGCGGCTTGTTTTCCTGCTCGGGGGGCATGGGCATCAACTCCAGCTGGGTCACGCTGACCGCGCCATGGCGGTTGGAGGTGCCCACGCAGTCAGAGCCGGTGTCGCCACCGCCGATCACCACCACATGCTTGCCGTCGGCGCGGATCTGGCCCTTGTACTTGCCCTCGCGGGTGGCCTTGTTCTGCTGGGGCAGGAATTCCATCGCAAAGTGCACGCCCTTGAGGTCACGACCGGGCACGGGCAGGTCACGCGACTGCTCGGCACCGCCGGTCAGCAGCACGGCGTCGAACTCTTCCATCAGCTGCTCGGGGCTGATGGTTTCTTTGGCCCAGTTGGTGACCTTGCTGTCCTTGCCCAGACCGTCCTTGCCCGCCACCAGCACGCCGGTGCGGATCTTCAGACCCTCGGCGACCAGCTGCTCGACACGGCGGTCGATGTTCGCCTTGTCCAGCTTGAAGTCGGGGATGCCGTAGCGCAGCAGGCCGCCGACCTGGTCGTTTTTCTCGAACAGCGTCACGTCGTGACCGGCACGCACCAGCTGCTGCGAAGCAGCCAGACCCGCAGGGCCAGCGCCCACCACAGCCACCTTCTTGCCGGTCTGGCGGGAAGGCAGCTGGGGCTTGACCCAGCCCTCTTCCCAGGCGCGGTCGATGATGGCGTGTTCGATGGACTTGATGCCAATCGGCGCGCGGTTGATGTTGGCCACGCAGGCAGCCTCGCAGGGTGCGGGGCAGATGCGGCCTGTGAACTCGGGGAAGTTGTTGGTGCTGTGCAGCACCTGGATGGCGTTGGCCCAGTCCCCGCGGTACACGAGGTCGTTGAAGTCCGGGATGATGTTGTTGATCGGGCAGCCGTTGTTGCAGAAAGGCGTGCCGCAGTCCATGCAGCGTGCGCCCTGGATCTTGGCCTGCTCGGGCGTGAGGGCAATGACGAACTCCTTGTAGTTCTTCACGCGCTCTGCCACGGGCAGGTAGCCTTCTTCAATGCGGTCGTATTCCAGAAAACCGGTGGTCTTTCCCATGATGTCTATTCCTTGAAATCTTTGCTTGCTGGAGCAGCGCGGTGGCGAACCTATGGTCTGCACCACCGCATGTGGCTGTGATTACTTCGCGGCTACTGCTTCTTTTTCAGGAGCTGCTGGCACTGCTGCTGCTTGCTTTTCCTTTTGCTTGCGTTCATAGATTTCGCCGAGTGCACGCTGGTACTCGGTCGGGAAGACCTTGACGAACTTGGCACGCGCTGCGGCCCAGTTGTCCAGCAGATCACGGGCACGCTTGGAGCCGGTCCAGCGGCTGTGCGCTTCGATCAGGGCACGCAGCTGCTGCTCGTCGCTCTGGTCGTTGTGCCAGACGCCACGAGGCACGCTGGCCACGAACTCGTCATGGGGCAGCACCTTCTCCAGCTTCACGGAAGCCTGGTTGCAGCGCTGGGCGAACTGGCCGTCTTCGTCGTAGACGTAGGCCACGCCACCGCTCATGCCCGCTGCAAAGTTGCGGCCGGTCTTGCCCAGCACCACCACCGTGCCGCCGGTCATGTATTCGCAGCCGTGGTCACCCACGCCTTCAACCACGGCCGTCGCGCCGGACAGGCGCACGGCAAAGCGCTCGCCTGCCACGCCGGCGAAGAAGGCTTCGCCACGGGTCGCGCCGAACATCACGGTATTGCCCACGATGGTGTTGCGCACGGACTCACCGCGGAACTCATGGCTGGGACGCACGATGACGCGTCCGCCAGACAGGCCCTTGCCGGTGTAGTCATTGGCTTCGCCAGTCAGGTTCAGCGTAATGCCCTTGCACAGGAAGGCACCGAAGGACTGGCCGCCCGTACCTTCAAAGTGGATGCGGATGGTGTCATCAGGCAGACCTTCGGGATGGACCTTGGTCACCGCGCCAGACAGCATGGCACCGACGGAACGGTTCACATTGCGAGCCACTTCCATGATGCGCACGGACTCGCCGTTCTGGATGGCAGGCTGGCAGCGCTCGATGAGCTTGACGTCCAGCGACTTGTCCAGCAGGTGATCCTGCTTTTCAACGTGGAAACGGGCCACTTCGGCAGGCACGACCGGCTGGGCAAACAGGCGGCTGAAGTCCAGCCCCTGCGCCTTCCAGTGCTCCAGGCCCTTGCGGGTGTCGAGCAGCTCGGTGCGGCCAATCAGTTCGTCAAACTTGCGGATACCCAGCTGGGCCATGATCTGGCGCACTTCTTCCGCGATGAAGAAGAAGTAGTTCACGACATGCTCGGGCTTGCCGGTGAATTTCTTGCGCAGCTCAGGGTCCTGCGTCGCCACGCCCACGGGGCAGGTGTTCAGATGGCACTTGCGCATCATGATGCAGCCCTCGACCACCAGCGGAGCGGTCGCGAAGCCGAATTCATCTGCACCCAGCAGCGCTCCGATCACCACGTCACGGCCGGTCTTGATCTGACCGTCCACCTGCACGCGGATACGGCCACGCAGGCGGTTGAGCACCAGGGTCTGCTGGGTTTCCGCCAGGCCGATTTCCCAGGGGCCGCCGGCATGCTTGATCGAGGACCAGGGCGAAGCACCGGTACCACCGTCATGACCAGCGATCACCACGTGGTCGCTCTTGCACTTGGCAACGCCCGCAGCAATCGTGCCCACGCCGATTTCGGACACCAGCTTCACGGACACGTCGGCGTGTGGCGCCACGTTCTTCAGGTCGTGGATCAGCTGTGCCAGATCTTCAATGGAGTAGATGTCGTGGTGGGGTGGTGGCGAAATCAGACCCACGCCAGGCACGGAGTAGCGCTGCATGCCGATGTAGTCAGACACCTTGCCGCCGGGCAGCTGGCCGCCTTCACCGGGCTTGGCACCCTGCGCCATCTTGATCTGAATCTGGTCGGACGACACCAGGTACTCGGCGGTCACACCGAAGCGACCGGAAGCGACCTGCTTGATCTTGGAGCGCAGGCTGTCACCGTCGCGCAGTTCGATGTCGGACTCGACCTGCTCCTTGCCGATGATGGAGGCCAGGGTTTCGCCCTGCTTGATCGGGATACCCTTGAGTTCGTTGCGGTAGCGCTTGGGGTCTTCACCGCCTTCACCGGTGTTGCTCTTGCCGCCAATGCGGTTCATGGCCACAGCCAGCGTTGCGTGGGCTTCGGTCGAGATCGAACCCAGCGACATGGCACCGGTGGCAAAGCGCTTGACGATTTCGGCAGCAGGTTCAACCTCTTCCACAGGGATGGCCTTGGAAGGATCGAACTTGAACTCGAACAGACCGCGCAGCGTCATGTGGCGCTTGCTCTGGTCGTTGATGATCTGCGCGTATTCCTTGTAGGTGCTGAAGTTGTTGGCACGTGTGGAGTGCTGCAGCTTGGCGATCGCATCGGGCGTCCACATGTGCTCTTCGCCACGGGCACGCCAGGCGTATTCGCCGCCAGCGTCCAGCATGGTGGCCAGCACGGGGTCATCACCAAAGGCTGCCAGGTGGTTGCGGATGGTTTCCTCGGCGATTTCGAACACACCGATGCCTTCCACGCGGCTGGCAGTGCCGGTGAAGTATTTTTCCACCGTGGCGCTGTTCAGGCCGACGGCTTCGAACAGCTGGGCGCCGCAATAGGACATGTAGGTCGACACGCCCATCTTGGACATGATCTTGGACAGGCCCTTGCCAATCGCCTTGACGTAGTTGTAGATGGCCTTGTCGGCAGACAGATCGCCGGACAGGTCCTTGTGCATGTCCACCAGGGTTTCCAGCGCCAGATAGGGGTGCACGGCTTCGGCACCGTAGCCTGCCAGCACGGCGAAGTGGT
>JAEZZU010000309.1 GCA_023418355.1 Pseudomonadota bacterium
ACTGCAGCTGCACCCGCTCTTCATTGCTCAACACCAATTGAGTCTTTGGTCTGCCAGTTCTCATAGCGGTATCTCCGTTCTCAAGATACCGTATTGGCATGCACGATTAATGCCATAAATTAACAGGTCAGGACACTAGATGCTGCTGCAAGTGCCTGCACGCAGCCATGTTTGAACGATTTTGGAAACTGCTTGCGCCATGTCCCGACTGCCTTTGCTCGACACCACCACCGCCCCTGAAGCCAGCCAGCCTTTTGTGCAAAAGGCGCTGGCCAACAATGGTTTTCTGCCCAATCTGATTGGCGTGCTGGCAAATGCCCCCGCAGCGCTGGAAACCTATCTGACCGTAGGCGGCATCAATGCCAAGACTTCGCTGGGCCTGCCCGAGCGCGAAGTGGTGCAGCTCACCGCCGCCAAGGTGCATGGCTGCGACTTCTGCCTGGCCGGTCACACGGCCGTAGGTACCAAGAAAGCCGGTTTTTCGCGCGAAGTGGCGCTGCAGCTGCAGCAAGGCCTGCCCACAGGCGATGCGCGTCTGGACGCCGTGCAGACTTTTACCAAGGCCGTGATTGCCACACGCGGTGCCGTGAGCGACGAAGCACTGGCAGCCTTCAAGGCCGCAGGCTTTCATGACCAGCAGGCGCTGGAAGTGGTGCTGGGTGTGAGCCTGGCCACGCTGTGCAACTTTGCCAACAACCTGGCCAAGCCTGCGATCAACCCCGAACTGCAAGCCTTCGCCCCCGGCGTGTTTACGGTATGAGCAATCATCACCTGACACCTGTACTGCAAAGCTGGCTGCAGGAAAATGCCGCGTCACTGCATGCAAGCGATGCCCTGTCGGATGCACTGCTGCTTCAGCTGGCCAGCGCAGACCTGCTGCGCATTGCCGTGCCCCAGGCGCTGGGTGGCGACGGGCAGGCACCCCACCAGGCCGTGCAGGCCATTGCCGAGGTGGCCGAGCATTCGCTCACGGCCGCCTTTGTGCTGTGGGCGCAGCGTGCCTTTATTGACTATTTGTGCGTGAGCGACAACCAGGCGGCACGCGAGCGCTGGTTGCCCGGCTTGCTCAATGGCTCGCTGGCGGGGGCGACAGGGCTGTCGAACGCCATGAAGTTCCTCTCCAGTCTCGAGCCCTTGCAGGTGCAGGAGCACGGCGGCGAGGGCGGTGCACGCCAGGTGTCGGGCCGCTTGCCGTGGGTGACCAACCTGCATCGCACGCGCTTTGTGGTGGCTGCCGCTGTGCAGCCCGCACAGGCGGGGGCACAGCCCATCATCGTGGCGCTGGAAAGCAGCAGCGCGGGATTGAATCGCTCCGCAGATCTGGACTTGCTGGGCCTGCGCGGCAGCAATACGGCAGCCATTGCGCTGGAAGCTGTGGCGATGCGAGCCCACAGCGTGCTGGCGCAAGAGGGGCTGGGCTTTCTCAAGCGTGCACGCCCCATGTTTTTGAGCCTGCAGTGTGGCATGTCCATGGGCTTGATCCGCGCGGCCCTGCATGCGGCGGAGCGCGTGGGCGCAGCGCGTGAAGTGCTGCAGCCGCGCATCACCCGCGCCTGGGAGGTGCTCGAGACGCAATGGCAGCTGATGCGCGAGGGGCTGGACAGCGGCCAGTTCGTGCAGGACGCGGCCGCGCTGTTCCAGATTCGCCTGACGCTGGCGGCGCTGGTGCAGGAGGCGATACAGCTGGAGCTGCAAGGCTCGGGCGGCCGTGCCTATCTGCGCAGCCATTTGCCAGACTTTGGCCGCCGCCTGCAGGAATCGGCCTTTGTGCCGGTGGTCACGCCCAGCCTGACCCAGCTGCAGGGCGAGCTGCTGCGCCAGTCTGCCCCTGCAGCTACGGTGGCGGCATGAACACGCCTGTGGCCGATTTTGTCGAAAGGGCCGTGGCCTCTGACAGCCAGGCACCGCTGGCCCTGCAGGCCCGTGGCCTGAGCTATGCCTATGGCAATGGCGCGCCGGTGTTTCAGGGCATTGATCTAGACATTCGTGCGCAGGAGATTGTCTGCCTGCTCGGCGGCTCGGGCTGCGGCAAATCGACCCTGCTGCGCACGTTGGCCGGGCTGCAAGCCCCTGCACAGGGCACGGTGGAGTTTCTGGGCAAGCCCTTGACCGAGCCGCATCCGCGTGCTGCCGTGGTGTTTCAGCAGGCCAGCCTGCTGCCGTGGCTGAGCGTGCAGGCCAATGTGGCCTTTGGGCTGAACTTTGCCAAACAACCCAGGCTGGATGCTGCAGTGCAAGCCCGTCGTGTGGCGCAGGCGATTGAAGCTGTAGGCCTGAAGGGCAAGGAAAAGCTCTACCCCGCGCAGCTGTCTGGCGGCATGGCCCAGCGTGTGGCTCTGGCCCGTGCGCTGGCGCGAGAGCCGCAGTTGTTGCTGGCCGATGAGCCGTTTTCGGCGCTGGATGCCATCACCCGCACAGAGATGCAAAGCCTGCTGGTGGAGGTGGTGCACCGCTGGCACACCGCTGCCTTGCTGGTGACCCATGACATTGACGAAGCCATTCTGGTGGCGGACCGCATTGTGCTGATGGCCCCGCACGACCCGCAGCACCCCGAGCGACAGGGCGGCTGTGTGGTGCGGCAGTGGCAGGTGAAGGTTGCGCAGCCGCGCTGTGACCAGATCGAAGCCATGACCGCGCTGCGGCTGGAAATTCTGGCGGCCTTGCAGGCCCTGCGCACAGCAGCTGCTTGATCGATCACCCACTTTTTTACGCAAACCCCAATGGGCAGGGCCAGGTCCACAGTCTGTGGCCCTTCTTTCTATTTTTTCGAGGAGATGCAATGACCCAGGAACGCCAGGCATTGAACTACCAGCATATCTGCGCATCATCAAGCTGCGACTGCGGCATCAGCCGCCGCGACTGGCTGCGCATAACCGCCATGACGGGCGCCGCCGCCGCACCGCTGCTGCGTGCAGGCGACGTCGCCGCACAGGCCGACAAGGGCGATGATGTGCCCGTGCGCATCGGCTATCTGCCGATTACCGATGCCACACCGCTGCTGGTGGCGCACAGCCGCAAGCTGTTTGAGGCCGAAGGCCTGCGCACCGAAAAGCCACGGCTGTTCCGCACCTGGGCGCAGATCATCGAAGCCTTTGTGGCAGGCCAGGTGAACGTGGTGCACCTGCTGTCGCCCACCACCATGTTCGTGCGCTATGGCTCGCAGTACGGTGCCAAGGTTGTGGCCTGGAACCACATGAATGGCTCGGCCATTGCCGTGGCCAAGCACATCAACAGCGTCAAGGATCTGGGCGGCCAGCAGGTGGCGATTCCGTTCTGGTATTCCATCCACAACATCGTGCTGCAGCAGCTGCTGCGCGCCAACGGGCTGAAGGCCGTGAGCAAGCCCCGCAGCGGCGCACTGGCCAAGGATGAGGTGAACCTGGTGGTCATGCCGCCAGCGGAGATGGTGTCAGCCCTGGCCAGCAAGGCAGTAGCCGGTTACATCGTGGCCGAGCCCTTTGTGGCAGCGGCTGAAGTCAATGGAGTCGGCAAGGTGCTGCGCTTTGTGGGCGATGTGTGGCAGAACCACGCCTGCTGCCTGCTGACCCTGTCCGAGCGCGACATTGCCGAGCGCCCCGAATGGGCACAGCGCGTGACCAATGCCGTAGTCAAGGCCCAGCTGTGGACGCGCAACAACCAGCTTGACACCGCCAAGCTGCTGGCCAGCAGCGGGGAGGGCAAGTACACGCCGCATGGACTGCCTGCGCTGTCCAAGGTGCTGGCTGCCACCGAAATGGCGCAGTACGAGCGCGATGGCGTGATCCTGCATCCCCAGTGGAAGCAGCGCCGCATTGACTTTCAGCCTTACCCCTATGCCTCATACACGGAAGAGCTGGTCAAGGCACTGCAGAACACCTATGTGGAGGGCAATACCGCCTTCCTCGACAAACTGGACCCCAGCTTTGTCGCCAGGGATCTGGTCGATGACCGCTTTGTGAAGCAAGCCCTGCAGCAGGTTGGCGGCCTCAAGGCCTTTGGCTATGCCGAGAGCTTTACGCGCCAGGAAGTGATTGCCCCATGAGCGCTGGCCTGAGGGTCTGGGTCGGGCGGCTGCTCTGGCCCGTCATTGGCCTGCTACTCGCCGTGCTGCTGTGGGCATGGGGTGCGCGTTACCTGTCGGATGTGGATGCCATACGCGATGCGTTTGGCCCTGCGGCGGGCTTTGCCGCCCTGTGGCGCCTGCTGGAGACGGGTGAGCTGTGGACCCATATGGCCTTGAGCCTGCAGCGCATTGGCCTGTCGCTGCTCATTGCCTTGCTCATTGGCGTGCCGCTGGGCATTTGTGTAGGCCTGTCGCAGTGGTTCAACAAGCTCACGGGCACGCTGTTTCAGTTTCTGCGCATGGTTTCGCCCCTGTCGTGGATGCCGCTGGCCGTGATGGCGCTGGGCGTGGGCGAATCGCCCGTGGTGTTTCTGCTGAGCTTTGCGGCCGTCTGGCCCATCATGCTCAACACTGCCACCGGCGTGGCGTCGCTGGACAAGCACTGGCTGCAGCTGGCAGCCAGCCTGTCTGCTACGCGCTGGGAGCTGGTCACGCGCATTGTGCTGCCGGGCATTGTGCGGCATGTGCTCACCGGTTTTCGCCTGGCGCTGGGCATTGGCTGGATTGTGCTGGTGCCGGCCGAAATGCTGGGGGTGTCAGCCGGCATGGGTTACTTCATTCTCGACACACGCGACCGGCTGGCCTACGACGAGCTGATGGCAGGCATTGTGGTGATTGGGTGCCTTGGCTTTGTGCTGGACTGGCTGGCACGCTGGGCCAGCAGCCGCTGGGTGGATGCGGGCAGCAGAAATGCATAAAAGATAGCTGCAAGCGCTTTCTGCACAAGCGCTGGAGGCATATTTGATGCATAAAAAAGGGAGCTTTGAAAGCTCCCTTTGTGTTTGGCTGGACTGGCTCAGTGCTTGCGCAGCCCCTGTCCCAAGGCCAGCATGGCCGCAATATTGCGCGCGCTGCTGCGCACATTGAAGGCGGCTTCGGCCACGGCCTCCTGGATGGTGCATGGGCGGCTCAAGACGCTGGCAATGGCGTCAATGCCGTGGGCATGCACCACATGGGCGTTCTGGCCCAGGCTGCCCGCAATGCCGATCACGGGCACGCCGTATTGCTTGGCCACAGTCGCCACACCAAACGGGGTTTTGCCAAAGATGGTCTGCTGGTCGATGCGGCCTTCGCCGGTAATCACCAGATTGGCACCTTGCACGGCTGCATGCAGGCCTACGGCCCTGGCAATGATTTCGCAGCCGGGGCGAAGCTGTCCCTTGAAGAACGCCAGCATGGCTGCCCCCATGCCACCTGCAGCGCCTGCACCGGGCACCTGGTCCACATCCACGCCCAGATCGCGCTGGATCAGCTGCGCAAAGTGCTGCAGGTTGGCATCGAGCTGTTGCACCATCTCGGGCGTGGCGCCTTTTTGTGGGCCGAAGATGGCGGAGGCACCGCGCGGGCCTGTCAGCGGGTTATCTACGTCACAGGCGACTTCAATGATGCAGGCGGCCAGACGGGTATCCAGACCAGAAGCATCAATGCGCGCCAGCTGTGCCAGGGGGGCACCGCCACGGCCAATGTCCAGGCCGTTGACATCGAGCAGCTTCACGCCCAGTGCCTGCAGCATGCCAGCGCCGCCATCGTTGGTGGCGCTGCCGCCAATGCCGAGGATGAGGTGGCGCGCACCAGAGTCCAGTGCGGCCGCAATCAACTCCCCGGTGCCGTAGCTGGTGGTAACCAGCGGATTGCGCTGCTCACGCGGCACCAACGCCAGGCCACTGGCAGCGGCCATTTCGATCATGGCGGTGCTGCCATTACCAGACAGGGCATAAAAGCCCTGTACAGGCTGGCCCAGCGGGCCGGTTACTGCAACTTCGACGATGCGGCCATGGGTCGCTTCCGCCATGGCCTGCACCGTGCCTTCGCCGCCATCGGCCATGGGAACTTTGACGTATTGGGCGTCGGGAAAGACTTCCTGAAAGCCCAGTTCGATCTGCGTGGCCACTTCCAGCGCAGACAGGCTTTCCTTGTAGGAGTCGGGGGCGATCACAATTTTCATGACAAGTCTCGGTTGCTTACAGCATGAAAGCGCTGGCGGCCCAGATGCAGGCAAAAGTCACGACACCCATCACGATGGTGGAAGTCGTGAACACGCGCAGCGACTGCTGCATTTCAATGTTGGAGAACTTGGTCACCACCCAGAAGTAGGAGTCGTTGGCATGCGAGGCCACGATGGAGCCTGCGCCAATCGCCAGCACGGCAAACAGGCGGCCGGTTTCAGAGTCCAGGCCAAAGCTGGCGAGGCTGGGGTTCACGATGGCGGCCGTGGTCAGTGCAGCCACGGTGGAGGAGCCTTGCGCAGTCTTGAGCAGGGCTGCAATGATGAAGGGCACCAGCAGCCCCACGGAGGCGCTGCCCAGTGCCTCGCCCAGCGCGGAGCCGACACCGGTTTCCTTGATCACGGCACCGAACATGCCGCCAGCGGCGGTGATGATGAGGATGGGGCCAGCCTTGACGATGGCGTCTTCCAGCACTTCGGTGAAGTCACCTTTTTTGCCGCCATTCTTGCCCAGCAGCCACAGGCCGCACAGCATGCCCACCAGCAGGGCGATCACAGGGTTGCCCAGGAAGTGCAGATAGACCGCAAAGCCGGTCTTCATGCCCAGTGTGGTCAGCAGGGTAGAGATGGAGATCAGCACCAGCGGCAGCACCACGGGCAGCAGGGAATGCGAGAAAGGAGGCAGGGGACGGTCGCTTTGCAGCGCTTCGGATTCCATGGCAGCAGGCGTATAGTTCTGGCCCTTGCACATGAAATTGGCCCAGTAGTACGCTGCCAGCAGGCCGGGAATGGCAAACAGCACGCCTGCCAGAATGAACAGGCCCAGGTTGGCGCCCAGGGTGTTGGCAGCGGCCAGCGCGCCGGGGTGGGTGGGCACCAGGCAGTGCACGGCGAACAGGGCAGAGCCCAGAATGGCGGCCATCAGCGGCATGGGCGTCTGCGACTTGGCGCTGATGCTGCGCGCAATGCCGCTGAGGATGATGTAGCCCGTGTCGCAGAAGATGGTCAGACCGGGGATGAAGCCGGTCCAGGCCAGCGCCGGCTTGGCATTGCGCTCACCGGCTTTGTTCAGAATATGGGTGGCAATGCTGAGCGCGCCGCCGCTGCGCTCCATGCACACGGCAATCGCCGCGCCAAAAATGATGATGAAGGAGATGCCGCCGAGCGTGTTGCCAAAGCTGGTCTTGAGCAGATCCACGACTTTTTCGACCGGCACATTGGTGGACAGGGCCAGCACGATGGACACGGCAAACAGCGAGCCAAAGACGCTGAATTTGACTTTTGCCGTGAGGTAGACAATGGCCACGATGCTCAGGGCTACAAGAAGTGAAGAGATAGCAATGCTGCTCATAGGTTATTTACCTGATTTTTGGAAAATCTTGCGCAGAGGGCGGCTTGCGTCTTCACAGCAGGTGCGGGCAGGGCGCTGGGCGGTGGCGGCAACCTGGTAAGCCACGCACCATGAAAGTGCATGCTTGCCATCAAAACTCATTATAGGAGTGGGTTTTCCCCAGTCTGAGTGGCCGAGGCCATGAAAATTACGGCTTTTGCTGGCGGCCATGCGCTTTATTTTTATGAGCAGCTTGCGCTGATAAATCAATCACTTGCGAAATATAAGTGCCTGAAAACAAGAAAGGGAGCGCGTAAGCTGCTCCCTTTTTAGTAATAAGCCTTGCTACAAGCGTCAGAGCTTGCGCAGACGCTCAATCGCTGCCTGCAAGGTGTCGTCTTTCTTGGCAAAGCAAAAACGCACGACCTGCTGGTCAAAACCGTCTCCATAGAAGGCGGACAGAGGAATCGCCGCCACGCCAATTTCCTGGACCAGCCACTGGCAGAAGTCGGATTCGTTCATGTCCGTCACGCCAGAGATGTCAGCGCACAGGAAATAGGTGCCGGTGGTGGGCAGGAGCTTCAGGCGCGTACCGCGCAGGCCTTCGGCAAACAGGTCGCGCTTGCGCTGGTAGAAGGCGGACAGCTCCAGATAAGGCTTGGGATCGGCCATGTAGTTCGCCAGGCCGATCTGCATGGGTGTGTTCACGGTGAACACATTGAACTGGTGGACCTTGCGGAATTCGGCCGTCAGTGCAGCCGGTGCGGCCACGGTGCCGACCTTCCAGCCCGTGACATGGTAGGTTTTGCCAAAGCTCGACACGATGAAGGCGCGCGCTGCCAGACCGGGAAAGCGTGCGGCGCTTTCGTGCTGGGCGCCGTCGTAGACCATGTGCTCATAGACCTCGTCGCTGATGAGCAGCACATTGGTGGGGGCGAGCAGCTCTTCGAGCTGGCGCATTTCCTCCGCCGTCCAGATGGTGGCGCTGGGGTTGTGCGGGGTGTTGATGATGAGCAGCCGTGTCTTGGGGGTGATGGCCGCAGCAATCTTGGCAAAGTCGGGGCGGAATGTGCCGGGCGTCAGCGGCACGCGCACGACCACGCCTCCAGCCAGTTCGATATTGGGTGCGTAGCTGTCGTAGCAGGGGTCGAGCACGATGACTTCATCACCCGCATGCACGGTCGCCAGAATGGCGGTCAGGATGGCCTGCGTAGCACCGGCGGTGATGGTGATTTCGCTGTTGGCGTCATAGCGCTTGCCGTGCAGCGCCTCGATCTTGGCGGCCACGGCTTCACGCAGCAGGGCTGCGCCGGGCATGGGGGGGTACTGGTTGTGGCCGGCCTGCATGGCCGCGGTGACGGCATCGAGCAGCTTGGGGTCGCAGCCAAAGTCCGGGAAGCCCTGGCCCAGGTTCACGGCCTGGTGCTCGTTCGCCAGGGCCGACATGACAGAAAAAATGGTGGTGCCTACGTTGGGCAGCTTGCTGGGAAAAGTAGGAGTGACAGGTGTAGTCATGGCAAAAAAAGGGATGCCAAAGGCATCCCGTAGAGAAGCAGGCAATCAGAGTTCGTAGTCGTTGACGTGGCCGCTCATGGCGCGCAGGATCAGCTCGCGCGAGAGACGGTCGCTCAGCGTTTCGGCAAACTTGTAGACAAAGTTGCGCAGATAGGCGCCGCGCTTGAAGGCAACACGCGCTACGCTCTGACCAAACAGATGCCCCAGAGGGCGCGAGACCAGATCCTGACCGGGGTCGTCACGCATGGCCATCTCGGCCACGATGCCAATGCCCAGACCCAGGCGCACGTAGGTCTTGATCACATCAGAGTCAATGGCTTCGAGCACGATGTGGGGCTCGATCTTGCGGGTGGCAAAGGCCGCATCGACCTTGCCGCGTCCAGTGAAGGAAGGGTGGTAGGTGATCAGCGGCTCATTGGCCAGATCGTCCAGACCGATGCGTTCCTTGGTCGCCAGCGGGTGACCGGTAGGCACGACCAGTACGTGCTGCCATTCGTAGCAGGGCAGGGTGACCAGATCGGGGTAGTCAGCCAGTGACTCCGTGGCCATGCCCACCTCTGCCACTTCATCGAGCACCATGCGTGCCACTTCGTGGGGGGTGGCCTGGTGCAGGCTGATGTTCACTTTCGGGTAGCTTGCGCGCAGCTTGGCGACGGCATGTGGCAGCACATAGCGCGCCTGCGTGTGGGTGGTGGCGATGCTGAGCGTGCCGCTGTCCTGTGCGCTGAACTGCTCGCCAATGCGCTTGAGGTTGCCCACCTCACGCATGATGACCTCAATGCTCTTGAGCACGTGCTGCCCAGGCTCTGTGATGCGCTTGAGGCGCTTGCCATGGCGCGCAAAGATATCCACGCCCAGTTCCTCCTCCAGCTCGATGATGGCTTTGGATACTCCGGGCTGCGAGGTGTGCAGCGCTTTGGCGGCTTCCGTGAGATTGAGGTTGCGGCGCGCCGCTTCTTGCACGAATCGGAACTGGTGGAGGTTCATAAGAGGAAGACTTTAACGATACTTTGTTTATTATGAACTAAGCATCTAAAGATTTCCAATCTTATGCAATGTGTTGTGCAGCAATCACTGCCAGTAGTTCGGTAACACGGGGGTCTTCACCTACGGCGGTAGCCGTGTCGAACTGCACTTCGGGGTGCTGTTGTCGCAGGCCATCGACCAGCAAAGGCAAGTCATTGCGCGCATGGCGGCCTGTTCCCAGAAACATGGGCAGGATGGTGAGCTGCGTGCAGCCCTGCTCAATCAGCTGTTTGGCTGCAGTGGGCAGGTCCGGCTCCGTCAGTTCCAGATAGGCACATGCACACAGTGCCTGCGGATAGCGTGACTTGAGGGCATGTGCCACGGCTTCGATGGGCTGGCGCCACAGCGGATCGCGCGAACCATGGGCAAAGAAAATGACGCCCACCCGGGCCTCTGTATTCAGCGGCGCAGCACCAGCCATGTAAATGCCCCCAGTGAAAGCAGTGAGTAGATAAATCCCGGGGCCGCGGCCGTCAGCATGGGTGACCAGTTCTGCAGATTGCCTGCATAGCCGAAGACGTTGTTGAGCATGAAGAAGCTGATACCTGCCATCACGCCGCCAAACACGTAGGCTGCAATGCCGCCGGAACGGAAGTGCAGATAGGCAAAAGGCAGTGCCAGCACCACCATCACCAGGCAGCTCAAGGGGTAGAAGACCTTGCGCCAGAACTCGATCTCGTACTTCTGGGTGGACTGGTCATTCGCCTGCAGGTGCTGGATGAACTGGAACAGCTCCAGGGTGGGCATACGGTCGGGCTTGTTGACAGCCGCCATCAGCATGGCAGTGGTAATACCGGTGTTCCACTGATAGTTGGGCAGGTTTTCACGCGCCAGTTCTACTGAGTCTTCGACCTTGGATGAGCCATCCTTGTATGCAAAACGAGTGATGCGGACATCGTCCAGATTCCAGCGATCGCCCGTTTCTTCAACCTGGCCTTTTTGCGCATGGATTTGCAGGACGATGCGGCCTTGCGGGTCAAAGTTGAAGATGCGGATGCCGGTGATGGCTCCATCGGCACGCACCGTGCGTACATTGACGGCCAGGGTGTCGCCATCGTTCTTTTCCTTGAGCCATGCCCCCGTAGCGCCCGAGGTAGACACCTTGCCCAGGTATTTGGCCTTGACGACCAGTCCCAGGCGCTCTGCAGCAGGTGCAATGTAGTCACCCACGGCCACGGTCAGCACCACAAAGCAAGCGCCTATCGTGAGCATGGTGCGCAGCGCCAGCCAGGGCCCCAGTCCGCTCGTGCGCATGATGGTGAATTCAGAGCTCTGGGCAAAACGCGCCATCACAAAAATGCTGCCAATCAGCACCGCAATGGGCAGCAATTCGTACAGGTGGCTGGGAATGTCCAGCGCGACGGTCAGCAACGCCATCCAGATGGTGTAGGTCACACCTCCGAAGCTGCGGCCAACGTTACCCATTTCATCGAGCAGGTCGAAGAAAAAGAACATGGCCAGAAATGCCAGTGCCACAAAGCCCACGGCACTGAACAGATCACGGTAAATGAGTTTGCGTAGCGTCTTCATGCTGCCACTCCACGGCGCTGAAAGAGATCTTTGAAACGCCAGCGTTTGTGGCGCAAGGTCAGGCCGAACACGGCAATGGCAAGCAGACTGCCATGGATACCCAGCATGTAGGTCAGCAGTGACATGCGGCCAGAAGCCACCCAGCTTTGGCCGATGCTCATGAGGTTGTAATAGACCACAAAGGTCAGCAGAGCGACGAGCAGGCTGCTGCTCTGGCCAGCACGTGGGTTCACGATGGTGATGACCAGGGCAAGTATCAGCAGGTTAAAGGCAGCCAATGGCAGCCCTGTGCGCCAGCCCACTTCGGCCAGATTGACGGGCGAGGGATCACGAATGAGATCCAGTGTAGAGACGGAGCGTGCCGTGACATAGGGGTGTACCGCACTGGCTTCTTCTAGGCGCAGCTTGTACACATCAAAGTGTGTCAGCTTGGTCTGCCCGGTAGCAGGGTCTGTTTCCAGGCGCTGGCCTGCCGTGAGCACCGCGTTGCGCGAGCCATCATCAGTCTGTTCCACATGGGCTGTTTTGGAGGAGGTGACAAACTCCTTGCCCTGTCGACGCTCCACCAGAAAAATATTGTTGGCAGCTTCATCAGACACACGGTCCTTGTCGATAAAGATCACGCGTGTGCCATCCGAGGACTCCTGGAATTCACCAGGCGCAATGCGGTCGATATCGCTGCGCTGTTCAAACTGTGCGCGCAGCTGCTGGATCTGCTGGTTGCTCCATGGCCAGACCAGCAGGGACAGTGCTGCGATCACTGCAATAATCGGCCAGGCAAAGCGCAAGATAGGGCCCAGCATGCTGGCCAGCCCCTGACCACTGGAAAACCAGATCGCCATTTCGCTGTCGCGGTACATGCGTGCCAATGTCCCTACCACCGCTACAAAAAGGCTCAGTGTCAGAATGGTGGACATCTGTCCAAGCACGGTAAAGCCCATGACAAGCATGACGTCAGAAGGGCTGATGGTGCCTTTGGTGGCCTGGCCCAGGGTGCGGATCAGCATCATGGTCATCACCACGGTGATCAAGACCACCAAAGTGGCTCCGAAGCTGCGTCCCAGCTCCTTGCGTATGGATGAATCGAATAACATTGGCTGCAAAGGAAAATGCTGATTATGAACTTTGAACTGAAGGCTTTGAATCTGTCTGGTGCTGCCGCTGCAAAGTGTGATCTTCTTGTATTGTTGGTGCCTGAGTCCTTCAAGCCGGAACAAGACCCTTTGTCGGCACTGGTGCAAAGCGCCAGCAAGCATGGCGACTGGTCGCCCGCAGCAGGTAAATCGCTGCAGCTGTATCAGGCAACTGGCGTGCAGGCGCGCCGTGTTTTGTTGCTGGGTATTGGTGCAGCCTCGGTTCGAGACATCCGCAGTGCCATGCAGGCAGCCTCTGCATGCCTGAAGGCCGATGGCGTCAAGCATGCGCTGGTATCTCTGGCTGCCGTGGAAGATGCTGCACAGGCCGTGCGCACTGCCGTCCAATGCATTGCAGACACCAGTTATGTCTACACACTGACCAAGTCCAAGGTCACAACACCAGCCTTGAACAAGGTCACACTGGCCGTAAAGAATAAGGCTGCTGTCAACTCCGAATTTGAGCAGGCTGTTGCGGTGGCACTGGGTCAGAGCCTGGCCAAAGAATGGGGCAACCGTCCAGCCAACCATGCCACACCGACTTTGCTGGCACAGGCTGCCAAGGAGCTGGCCAAGCATGCGTCCATCCAGTGCAAGATCCACGGTCCCAAGGACGTGGAAAAACTGGGCATGGGGGCCTTCATGGCTGTCGCCAAAGGTTCCAAGGAGCCTCTGCAGTTCATTGAGCTGAGCTACAGCGGCGCCGCCAAGTCGGTAGCGCCCGTGGTGCTGGTGGGCAAGGGCATTACGTTTGATACAGGTGGTATTTCGCTCAAGCCTGCAGCAGCCATGGACGAGATGAAGTTCGACATGTGCGGCGCAGCCAGCGTGCTGGGCGTGTTCCGTGCACTGGTTGAACTCCAGCCTGCCATCAATGTCGTAGGCCTGATTCCTGCCTGCGAAAACATGCCCGATGGTGGCGCTGTCAAACCCGGTGATGTGGTTACCAGCATGAGCGGTCAGACCATCGAAATTCTGAATACCGACGCCGAAGGTCGTCTGGTGCTGTGTGATGCACTGACCTATGCGGAACGCTTCAAACCTGCTGCTGTGGTGGACATCGCCACACTGACTGGAGCCTGCGTGATCGCTCTGGGTGGCGTGCGCTCCGGCATGTACGCCAATCGTGACGAGCTGGCTGCGGCGCTGCAGCAGGCTGGCGACAAGAGCCATGACCTGTGCTGGCGCATGCCTTTGGATGACGACTATGGCGACGGCCTGAAGAGCAATTTTGCGGACATGGGCAATGTGGCAGGCCGTGCTGGTGGCTCGATCACTGCAGCCAAGTTCCTTCAGCGCTTTGTGGGCGAAATGCCCTGGGCGCACCTGGATATTGCTGGTACGGCCTGGAAGGAAGGTGCGGCCAAGGGGGCAACTGGTCGCCCCGTGCCTTTGCTGGTGCAGTATCTGCTGGACGTTGCGCAAGCTACACCTGTCAAGTCGAAGAAGCAGGATGTTGCGAGCAAAACTGCAGCCAAGACGAAGACTGCCAGCAGCACCAAGCGCAAAGCAGCAGCCAAGCCTGCAGTACAAGCCTGAGAGGGATTGAATCCGCATGCCCCGCGTTGCTTTTCACTTTAATGCGCCCGACAAGCTCGATTATGCGTGTCGTTTCATTCGCAAGGCGTTGCGCCATGACGCACGTGTGACGGTAGTCGCTCCCATGGAACGGCTGCGTGCACTGTCTGGTCGTCTGTGGAAATTCGCTGGGCATGAGTTTCTGGCCCATGCTGTCTACGGCGATGACGAAGAACTGTTTGCGCTGGCACCCGTGAATCTGGTGGAGCACCCCATGCACAGCAGCCACCATGAGGTGCTGCTCCATCTGGGCGAGTACATGCCGGAAGGCCTGGATGCGTTTAACAAGGTGGTGGAAGTGGTTTCCAGCTTTGACGATCAGGACAAGGCGCTGGCGCGTCAACGCTGGCGCACCTATCAGCAGGCGGGTTACGAGATAGAGCGTTTTGATCTGGTGCTCAAGGAAGGATAAGTCTGATGACCTCCATTGTTCCGCCCCGCCAGCCGCCACGTTTTGTGCCCACCTTGACCGACGTGGTGGAGGTGGCAACGCCTGCTGCACCTGTGATGCCTGAGCCGTCAGCTGTTCCAGTTGCGGCGTCAGCGCCATCGGATCTGGCTGCTCCAGAGCAGACTGTTCATGTCCCTGCAGAAGCCGAAGAACTTCCAGATATTCAAGCCAGCACAGTCGCTGTCGTGCTGGATAATCCTGAAGCCACAGAAGCTTTGCGTGCGCGCGTGATGGCACGTGTGCAGGACAACTTGCAGGAGCGCCTGCATGCGACGCTGACAGAAGTTGTTCAGCAACTGCAGACACAAACCCTGTACAAGGTATTGCGTGCCGAAATTGACGCCATGGTCGTCAATGCCGTGCAGGAAGCCGTGGCGCAGGAGCTGGAGCGCCTGAAACAGCGCTCCTGACCCTATTGAGCACTCAGCCTGTCAGTACTTGCGGGTTGAGGATGTTGCTGGGCTTGCCGCTGCAATAATTCAGGATGTTGTCAAACGCTGCGCCGAAGTACAGTTCATAGCTGTCCTGCTCCACATAGCCGATGTGGGGCGTGCAAATGCAGTTTTCCATGCGCAGCAAGGCGTGGCCTTGCAAAATCGGCTCGCTCTCAAACACATCCACAGCAGCCAGCCCTGGTCTGCCCAGCTGCAGGGCGGTAACCAGCGCATCTGGTGCTATCAGCTCCGCCCGCGCCGTATTGACGAGCAGGGCAGTGGGCTTCATCAAAGCCAGATCTTCGTGCTGCACCATGTGCTGTGTTGCTGGGTGCAGTCGAACGTGCAGGCTCAGCACATCGCTTTCGGCAAAAAAGGCCGCCTTGCTGGCCGCAGCACGCAAGCCATCTTGCTCGGCCTTGCGGCGAGATGTTTCGCTGCCCCACACCATCACATCCATGCCAAACGCACGGCCGTAGCCAGCAACCAGCTGACCCACACGGCCATAGCCCCAGATGCCCAGTGTGCGGCCACGCAGCACCGTACCCAGAGAGAAGTTGGCGGGCATGGAGGCTGCCTTCAGGCCGGACTGCTGCCACGCCCCATGCTTGAGGTTGGAGATGTATTGCGGCAGGCGACGCATGGCTGCCATGATCAGCGCCCAGGTCAGCTCAGCGGGTGCTACAGGCGAGCCTACGCCTTCCGCCACGGCAACTCCATGATCGGTGCAGGCCTGCACATCCAGATGCGGCCCGGCCTTGCCAACTTGTGCAATGAGCTTGAGTCGCGGCAGTTTCTGGAGCAGCTGGCGCGTAATCTGAGTCCGTTCCCGTATCAGCACGATCACATCTGCATCCCGCAGACGCACAGCCAGCTGCCCAACGCCCTTGACCGTATTGGTAAAGACCTTGGTGTTAAAGCCGTCGAGCCGCGCCGCACACTGCAGCTTGCGCACTGCATCTTGGTAGTCGTCAAGGATGACAATGTTTTGGATGGTGTGGTGTTCGGAAATCACGGGTGGAGGGAGATACGTCGTTGCTTACCTGCGCAGGAGGAAAGTTGCGCTGAAACGGGTAGGCAGCACACTAGCACGACATGCTGCTTTCGCGAAGCGCCGCTGGCTGAGATACTGCACGTACTGCATAAACAGTGCCTGTTCCTGGCCAGAGATGGACGGGAACTGCCTGCTGCAGCAGGCGCTATTGTGATTCAAGGGCTTGCCAACCCTGAGTGTGCTCGTAAGTAACGGTACACCGTAGAGGAGTTCTCGCTGCAAGCTTGTCAGATGCAGCACGTGCTGATAAACATAAAAATAGCTTCCAGCGCTTATGTAGCAAGCGCTGGAAGCTATGATTTTAAAAACTTATCTATCAGCTGAGTAGCAGGGCATCATCCGCCAGTTTTTCACCACGCACTTTTTCAAACATGTGCAACAGATCGGTGACATCCATTTGGGCCCGCTCTTCGCCAGAGACATCCAGCACTACCTGACCCTGGTGCAGCATGACGGTGCGTTCGCCCACATCCAGCGCCTGGCGCATGGAGTGGGTCACCATCATGGTGGTCAGCTTGCTCTCGGCCACGATGCGTGCGGTCAGTTGCAGTACAAAGTCGGCAGTGCGGGGGTCAAGCGCAGCGGTGTGCTCGTCCAGCAGCAGAATGCGCGAAGGCTGCAGTGCCGCCATCAGCAGGCTGACGGCCTGGCGTTGACCGCCAGAGAGCAGACCAATGCGGTCCGTGAGCCGGTTTTCCAGTCCGAGACCCAGCGTTGCGAGGCGTTCGCGGTACAGCTCACGGTGCTCCTTCTTGACGGCCAAAGACAGGCCGCGTGACGCACCGCGACGGTGGGCGAGGGCCATGTTTTCTTCAATGCTCAAGTCTTCGCAGGTGCCCGCCATGGGGTCTTGGAACACGCGTGCCACGCGGTGTGCACGGTCCCAGACAGGCTTGTGGGTCATATCTTCACCGGCAATGAAAATGCTGCCTTTGTCCACGGCCTGATCACCAGAGATGGTGTTCAGAAACGTTGATTTACCCGCTCCGTTGGAGCCGATCACCGTCACAAACTGGCCATCAGGAATGTCCAGTGACAGGCCGCGCAGAGCGCGCGTCTCAATGGGCGTGCCGGGGTTGAAGGTGAGTTCGAGGTTTTTTGCGCTCAACATAAATCTTTTCCCTTTGCACCCATTAAGACTTGCGGCGCAGCTTGCGCTTGAGCTGTGGAATCACCAGAGCCACTGTCACCAGCACGGCTGTGACTAGGTTCAGGTCTTGTGCCTTCAGGCCAATGAATTCACTGTTGAGAGCCGCAGCGATAAAGAAGCGGTAGACGATGGCACCAATGACCACGGCCAGCGTGGCCCAGACAATTTTGCGCGACGGCAAAATGGATTCACCCACAATCACGGCCGCCAGACCAATCACGATGGTGCCAATTCCCATGGAGATGTCTGAGCCCCCCTGGGTTTGTACAAACATGGCGCCAGCAAGACCTACCAGCCCGTTGGAAATGGCCATGCCCAGCAAGATCATGGCCCCGGTGTTCACGCCCTGGGCGCGTGCCATGCGTGCGTTGGAACCCGTGGCGCGAATGGCCAGCCCACGTTCGGTTGCAAAGAACCAGTCCAGCAAGAGCTTGGCAGCAACCACGATGACCAGGAGCAGCAAGGGGCGGAAGATGTAGTCGTCCATGCTCTCAGGCTGCAGCATGTTGAAGATGGTGGGGTCGTTGATGAGGGGCACATTGGGGCCACCCATGATGCGCAGATTCACCGAGTACAGCGCAATCATCATCAGAATGGATGCCAGCAGATCCATGATCTTTAGCTTGACGTTCAGCCAGCCAGTGATCGTGCCTGCTATAGCACCGGCTGCTGTTGCAGCCAGGGTCGCCAGCCAGGGATTGATGCCTGCCGCGATCAGCACAGCGCAGACGGCACCACCCAGAGGAAAGCTGCCATCTACGGTCAGATCAGGAAACCGCAGCAAACGGAAGGAGATGTAAACACCCAGTGCCACCAGGGCGAAGATCAGGCCAATTTCTATGGCGCCGAACAGTGAGAACAGGGACATGAATGGGCAATCGGAAGGCAAATAAGAAAAAAGGCAGGGCCAGTGACTTGGCGCCTGCCTTGCTTGGCGCAGTGAATTACTTCACCACTTCGGCAGCACTCTGGATCAGTGCTTCAGGCAGTTTGATGCCCTGTTTTTCTGCAGCTGCAGGATTGACGAACAGTTCCAGCTTGGTGCTGACTTCGGGCTTGATGCTGCCGGGTGCCTCGCCCTTCAGAATACGGGCCACCACGCGGCCAGTCTGCTCACCCAGGTCACGGTAATTGATGCCATAGGCTGCCACCGCGCCACGCTTGACGGAGTCAGTGTCCGAAGCCACCAGCGGGATCTTGGCATCCTGGCCAACCTTGACCAGTGACTCATAGGCCGACACGACGTTGTTGTCGGTCGAGGTGTAGATCACATCCACTTTGCCAATCAGGCTGCGTGCTGCACTTCCTACGTCCACTGAGCGTGGCGCAGCCGCTTCCACCAGCGTCATGCCCATGGAAGGCAGCAGCTTTTGCAGTTCCTTGACGACGACGACAGAGTTTGCTTCACCGGGGTTGTAGACCATGCCCACGCGCTTGGCATTGGGAACGACCTGCTTGACCAGATCCATTTGCTTGTCCAGCGCCAGCAGGTCAGACACGCCCGTGACGTTGGTGCCAGATGGCTCCCAGCTTGGCACCAGCTTTGCAGCTACGGGATCGGTCACGGCAGAGAACACAACCGGTACAGTCTTGGTGGCTGCCACCACAGCTTGTGCAGAAGGTGTGGCAATAGCAACAATGGCATCAGGCTTGTCGCCCACGAACTTGCGTGCAATCTGCGCAGCTGTACCGGTATTGCCTTGAGCGCTCTGGTACTGCCACTTCAGGTTCTTGCCGCTTTCATAGCCAGCTTCTTTGAGGGCAGACTGCACGCCGTCACGCACAGCATCCAGCGCCGGGTGTTCGACGATGGCTGTGACGGCTACAGACTTTTCCTGCGCTACGGCAGTACCTGTCAGGGATGCAATCGCCAGGGTTACGGCACCCAGAGGTGCCCAAGACTTGAGGTTCATTCTTGATATCTCCACCGTTGTTATCCAGCCGACATGGCTGCTTATGTCTTCTAGCAAAGTCTGGGCCAGTGACCAGACAAGCCAAACAAGTCTAAGTCAGGCGGTCAGGCCTCTGTACGAGGCAAGCATCGTTTTGTGACGGATTGCCTACGCTGTGCAGACTATCTGCATGGCGCACAAAAAATGTGCAATGCATTTTGCGGGTAGTGGATTGAAGGTGCAAGAAAAACTTGCAGCACACAAATTTTTCACAGTTTTTGAGCGCTGGTTCTTTTCTATAGGGCAAGCAACATGATCTGTGTACAGGGATGACATGGATGCCATGAAATGTCTGCGCGTGGTAGGGCGATGTCATGCATCCGATGCACATCTGGACCGTGAGAGTGTGATCTGTACAAAAAACGATGGCTCTTTTAATGTCTGAATTTCGGCGAAATATGCGATTCAGAATCGTCTTAGTCACTGTGAAGGTTGATTTTCATAACATTCGTCTGTGCCCAACAAATTGAGTCAACAAGCGCTAACAGGCTAGTGTCCTGTCCTGTTAATTTATGGCATTAATCGTGCATGCCAATACGGTATCTTGAGAACGGAGATACCGCTATGAGAACTGGCAGACCAAAGACTCAATTGGTGTTGAGCGATGAAGAGCGGGTGCAGCTGCAGTCTTTCGCGCGTAGCCGCTCGTTGCCTGCAGCGCTGAGCAATCGAGCTCGTTTGGTGTTGGCCAGTGCCCAAGGAGAGCCGAACAACGCGATTGCCGCACGGCT
>JAEZZU010000048.1 GCA_023418355.1 Pseudomonadota bacterium
CCGTTAAACCTGCCGTTTGTTGTGTTTCTAACGAACGGCCACCCGGTAATTGCAAGTTAAATTGAATATCATCTTTCAGGTTTTTATCTGTTTTAACAATTACCTGAATGCCATTACTCAAAGTCCAATGTTCCGTTTTTTCAACGGGCAGCTTAGATTGATCAACAATACTGCCTTTTATGGATTGGGGTAATTGCAGTTGAATGGCTTTGGAGCGCAGCGTAAATGGCCCTGGTGTGCTTTGGCGTATTTTAAGCCATTGCTGATTAAATGCCGATTTATCAATAGTAGGGGCATCAGTATCAGGCCCAATTAATGCTAAACGCGGGGAAGCGGTTTGTAGGAATTTAGCGACATGCTGTTGTAAGTCCTGCGGCTTAACGGATTTCATTAACTGGTAGCTGTTATCTAACTGTTGGCGCTTATTCCACATTGGCATGTCGTATTCAAGCGCCGTCGTCAGTTGCCCTGCTAAATATTCATTACTATAACGTTGCTCTGAAGCGGCTTGCAGGCTGAATTTTTTCAATATCGCTTGCTTTGCAGAATCAAGTTCTTCTTGGGTAACCGGCTCAGTAGCAAGGCGTTGTAATTCTGTAAATAAAATCTCAGTTGCACCTTGGTAATCATTACCTTTCGGGTGGATGATCATCAACTGTTGTAAGCGCTGGTTATCTAACATTGCCCCTTGTTCATTGATGCTAATCGACGGCAAAATGCCGTTATCCACCATAACGGAGAAACGTTGGTTTAAAATGGCCAACCAGAGGTTATCCAGTAAATCTTCCGACTGCCCTAAACGGGTATTTAGCGGTGCGCTAACATCCTTTTGTAAGGCAAATTGCACATAACGCGCCCCTTGCTCTTTATCAAATACACCTTGCACTAACATATTGGTTGAATGGGCAAATTGTTTCCATTGCGGGTTATCTTCTGCCACTTTTTTGGGTTTAGGGAGCGCAAATAAATTATCAACCTGATTGCGTACTGATGAACTATTGAAATCACCAATAATTAATAGTGACATTCGCTGAGGCTGATACCATGTTTGATAATAGTCTTTCGCTTGCTCAATCGGAGCATTGCGTACCACATCTAATGAGCCAATTGGGTTGCGATCGACGTAACGGCTACCGTGGTAGCGTAATTTTTCTAAGCTGTCATTGATGCGATAGCCCATCCCTTGGCGTAAGCGCCATTCTTCGACAATCACAGGGCGCTCTTTTTCGAAGGCTTCTTGGTCAAAGGTCATATTTGATGCCCAATCGGCCATCACTTGTAAGCCTGTGGCGACTTGTGCTGTCGTGGCTTCGGGGAGTGATAATTTATATAGCGTGGAATTTAAACTCGTAATGGCATTCACATGGCTACCGAGTTTAAGTCCTTGGTGTTCCAGTTGTTTGAACCCCGTGGTTCCCGGAAAATGTTTGGTGCCTTTAAACGCCATATGTTCAGTAAAGTGTGCGAGGCCAAGCTGCTGTTCATTTTCTTGTAATGAACCGCTGCTGACCAGTAAACGCAGTTCAACTCCGGGTTGATTACGTTGCAGAAGGTAAACTTGCAGCCCATTGTCGAGTTGGTAGTGTTGAAGGTCACCGCGCACAGGCAATAGTGAGGTCGAATTTTTGCTCACCGATGTGCTGCCTGCGCAGCCACCGAGCAGAATACTTATCAATGCTGCGAAGGTAATTTTATGAAGCATATTCAGGCGTTCCTGTATTTAAGGATTTTTCACTCGTAGGCTCCACGAGCAATATGTGTTGTTCCGCAAATTGAGCAACGAAGCTCTGATGACTAACCAAAACAATGGCGCTGTCATGTAACTCAGCTTTCAATAGAGCGAGGAGTTCTAATGCGCTGTTTTCATCAAGGGCGGAGGTGGTTTCATCCAATAAAAGCAGTTTTGGTCGGTTGAGCAATAAACGCGCAAACATAATGCGCTGCTGTTCTCCACCAGATAGGCGGTTGTTCCAATCGGTTTCGAGTGCTAATTGATGATGCAGTTTTTCCAAACCGACTAACATCAATGCATATTGAAAATCTTGCTGGCTAAATTGGGATGCCGCTTTGGGATAAGCTAATAAGCTATCAAGCCGACTAATTGGTAAATAGAGACGCTGTGGGATCCACATAACTTTTTCTGTTCGGCTAATAGTACCGTTGAAGAAAGGCCAATGCCCACTTAGCGTACGTAATAAGGTGGATTTTCCAATGCCAGAACGGCCACTAATCAAGGTTAATTCACCTTGTTTGGCGGTGATATTCACGGAATTAATTAAACAGCGGTTGTCTGCGGTAGAAATGGATAACTTAGCCACCAGAGGTGGCGATTTTTCGTCGATAGTAACCACAGCTTTGTTATCGTTTTCCAATAAAACCACAAAGTTGTATAAACGGGAGACCGTGGCTTGCCATGCGGCGATTTCTTTATAGGCAAAAATAAACCAACCGAGTGAAGTCGCAACACTGGTAAAGGCTTGGCGCAATTGCATTAAGCCACCTAACATGATTTCACCCGCAAGGAATTTAGGCAGTGCGAGTAATACAGGTG
>JAEZZU010000067.1 GCA_023418355.1 Pseudomonadota bacterium
ATTGCAGATAGTGTTTCACAGCTTCGGGGCTGCCAAACACTTCGCGCTCACGCAATTGCTGGGCCGTGGCGCGCTTGGCCAATTCCATCACTGCCAGCATTTCCGCACGCTTGGCAGGGCCGAGGCCCTTGATGCGTTGCAGGTCCTGCGCACTGGCATTGAGCAGCCCTGCCAGACCATCAAAGCTCTCCAGCAGGGATTGCGCCAGCTGCAGCACGCTGCATCCGGCCAGACCGGTGCGCAGCAAGATGGCCAGCAGCTCGGCATCTGACAGAGCGCTGGCGCCGCGGGTGAGCAGTTTTTCGCGGGGGCGGGTGTCGGCAGGCAAGTCTTTGAAAGCCATGGTCCTGGTGCTGAAAAAAACAATTAACAGACGCCAAGGGCGCGGGGGCATGCCCGGTTTTCTACAATGCAAGGCAGTTTATCGGGACTTCCATGACAAATACTGTGCCTTCCAACACCCATTCCGTGCCGACCGTACAAGCAGGTTCGTTTCTGACACTGCACTACCGTCTGGCTGGCCCCGCGGGCGATGTGATCAATACCTTCAACGAAAAACCCGGCACCCTGTCGCTGGGCACGGGCGAACTCTCGCCCGCCATTGAGGAAAAGCTCATTGGTTTGCCAGAAGGCACACACACCACGTTCGAGCTGCCTGCCGGTGCCGCCTTTGGTGAGCGCAACCCCGACATGCTGCAATGGGTGGCGCGCAAGCTGCTCAATGAGCTGGGCGATCCGCACGAGCAATACGCTGCGGGTGACGTGGTGCAGTTCCCCACGCCCGATGGCATGGGCAGCTACGCTGGCACCGTGGTGGAAGTGCGTGAAGACGGCGCCGTGCTGTTTGACTTCAGCCACCCGCTGGCTGGCCAGCCCGTGACGTTTGAAGTCCAGATCATCGGAGTGCTGTAGTCGTGGTCGATTCCAAGGAAATTCTGCTGGCCGAGCCCCGCGGCTTTTGCGCGGGCGTGGACCGCGCCATCGAGATCGTGGAACGCGCGCTGGAGAAGTTTGGCCGCCCCATCTACGTGCGCCATGAAATCGTGCACAACACCTTTGTGGTCAATGATCTCAAGGCCAAGGGCGCGATCTTCATCGAAGACCTGGACGAAGTGCCCGCCGGCGCGACGCTGATCTTCAGCGCCCACGGCGTGAGCAAGGCCGTGCAGGAAGAGGCCAGGGCACGTGGCTTTTCGATTTTTGATGCCACCTGCCCGCTGGTGACCAAGGTGCACATCGAAGTTGCCAAGCTGGCGAAGGAAGGTTATGAGTTCATCATGATCGGCCACAAGGGCCACCCTGAGGTGGAAGGCACCATGGGCCAGCTGTCCGAAGGCATTCACCTGGTCGAGGACGAGGCCGATGTGCTGACCATTCAGCCGAAACAGACCGAAAAGATTGCCGTGGTCACGCAGACCACATTGAGCGTGGACGATGCCGCCGGCATCAAGGCCGCGATCAAGGCGCGCTTTCCGAACATCCGTGAACCCAAGCAGCAGGACATCTGCTACGCCACCCAGAACCGTCAGGATGCGGTCAAGATGCTGGCGCCGCAGGTGGACGTGGTCATCGTCGTCGGCTGCCCCACCAGCTCCAACAGCAACCGCCTGCGCGAGCTGGCCGAGCGTCTGGGCACTCCCGCCTACATGGTGGACAACGCCGATGAGCTCAAGCCCGAATGGTTTGATACTGCCGCCCGCGTAGGGCTGACTGCCGGTGCTTCGGCCCCTGAAGTGCTGGTCAATGGCGTGATTGCATGCATCAAGGAACTGGGCGCCGTGTCTGTGGGCAAGATGGACGGCGTGGAGGAAACCATGAAGTTCCCCCTGCCCAAGGGCCTGAAGATGATCGACCCCGCCACGGGACTGGAAATCGAAGTGCGCAAGCGCCCAGAAACCGGACTGTAAGCAGCAATCTCTTAAAAAGAAGAGCGGCCAGCGCTGGTATTTCCTTGGATTCAGATAGAAAAAGATCTGAATCCAAGAGAAATCAAGCGCTGGCCGCTCTTGTTTTTTAAGTGGCTTAGCTCCACAGGTCCAGCGGCGGCTCGCTGACCACGGCACGCAGAATGTCCGTGCGGCTGACAAAACCACGCAGATGGCCGTCCGCATCCGTGACGGGCAGACCGGGGAGGCCGGTCTCCAGCAAGACATGGGTGAGCTGGCGCAGCTCGGTATCGGCCGTCACGGTGGGCACTGGCGTGATCATCACTTCGGTGACCGGGCGCTTGGCCAGCGCAATCGCTTGTTGTATCGCACCGGGTTCAGGCATCAGCGCCAGTGGTGCCATGTCAGCGCGCAGCAGCAGGCCAATGACCACGCCCTGAGCGTTGAGTACCGGTGCCTGGGCAATCTTTTTCTCGGCCAGTACCTGCCAGGCCTGTTCCACGCTGATGTCCGGTGGCAGTGTCACAGCGCCTTGCGTCATCACATCCTGCACGGTGTAAATCTGGCGGCGCTCTTCCTTGGGGCCTTGCTCCGTTTCCAGATAGGCGTTCACCGCATCATGGACCCTGGCAGACAGCGTGCCGATGGTGTGGCGGACCTGTGCTTCCTGGCTTTCAATGCCAGAAGCGCCCGCGCGCAGGCCGCTGGGGCGCTGCACGCCGCGCACGGCGGTAATATGGCTCAGGCGCTGTGCACCTCCCTGGTACATGGGGCCGTTGATGCCAAAGACGTAAAACATGAGGGGCAACGCTCCTTGGGTTGGCTGCAATCAATCTGTATTCCTTATCGGCAGCAGTGCCTGCAACTAAACCGCATCTGCAGCACAATGCTGGAAAGATTCTGCTGCCCCGTGTGCTTAATCCCGATCACCTCACCCTTGACATGTCGTTGCTCAGTCTGGTCTCCCATGCCCATCTTCGATTTGCCCGGTGGTGTGAGCAGCGCTTAGGGCCGTCACTTTAAAATCGCAACCATGCTAGACATCCTCCTTCTCCGTAAAGACCTCGATTCCGTCATCGCGCGCCTGGAAACCCGCAAAAAGCCCCAGGCCTTTCTGAACGTAGAGGCATTCAAGGCACTTGAATCCGAGCGCAAAACGCTGCAAACCCGTACGGAGGAGCTGCAATCCCAGCGCAACCAGCTGTCCAAGCAGATCGGCATGCTGATGGGCAAGGGCGAAAAGGACGCAGCAGAAGCTGCCAAGGCCCAGGTGGCCCAGTTCAAGACCGAGCTGGAGCAGTCGGCGGCACGTCTGGAGCAAATTCAGACCGAGCTGGAAACCATGCTGCAGGCCGTGCCCAACCTGCCCCACGAAAGCGTACCTGTAGGCGCTGACGAGGCAGACAATGTGGTCGTGCGCACCTGGGGCACACCCAAGACCTTTGACTTTGAAGTCAAGGACCACGTAGACGTTGGCACCCCGCTGGGCCTGGACTTTGACATGGGTGTCAAGCTCTCCGGCTCGCGCTTTACGGTGATGAAGGGCGGCATTGCCCGTCTGCACCGCGCACT
>JAEZZU010000131.1 GCA_023418355.1 Pseudomonadota bacterium
GGTGCGCTGGGGGCGTGATATGTCCATGCGCATGCTGGGTGGCAAGCTCATGGATGTGCCTTGGCTCTACAGCGGCGAAGGCTCCAGCGCCAGCATTCTGTAAAGTATCTCTGTACCAATGCGAGCCTGTCTTTCTTCTATTGGGAGGGCAGGCTTTTTTACGTCGGCTTCAGATGCGCGCGCTCTGCAGCAGCGGAGAGCTGGGCAGCAGCCGGTAGGCGGTGGAGGCGCAGGCCAGCCACAGCGCAATGCTCAGGGCCACGGCGCGGTAGGCCTCCCAGCCCTGCTCGGTGGCCCAGGCCGCGACGATGCCGGTGAACCATTGCATGAGCGCCACCCCCAGAAACATGGACATGGTGAACAGTGACAGCGCACGCCCTGTCATGTGACTGGGGTAGGAGGCGCGCACATCGGCGTATTGCAGCAGTCCGTAGCCCGAGAGCATGGACATGGCCACGATGGTCCAGACATTGGCACTGGCGTTGTGCCACAGCGCCAGCAGCAGAAACAGGCCAGCCATGCACAGCGAGAGATTGGCCAGCCACTTGCGGCGTGTCTTGGGGCCGGGGTCGAGGCGCCCAAACATGGCAGGGGTGAACAGCGAGATCAGCGACACGGCAAAGGCCACATGCCCGCTGCTGACCAGACTGAAGCCGTGGCGGTCCATCAGCAGGGGGCCGAGCCACAGCCCGCGCAGCGACAAAAAGGCCGCATAGCAGGACATGCCCAGAATGACCGTGCCCCAGGTGTAGGGCAGGGTCAGCAGCTCTGCCATGCGCAGCAATGCCTGGCCCCAGGATTCCCGCGGCTGTTGCGTGGCCTGCGGCAGTGCTGGCTCATGGACTTTCCAGAAAATCAGCAGCCATGACAGCGCACACAGCACGGCTAGCAGCCAGAAGCCGCTGCGCCAGCCATAGGTTTCCACCACCCAGGCCAGCGGCGTGCCGGTGAACAGCAGGCCCAGTCCGCCAATGCCCATGGACAGGCCCGAGAAGAAGGCAAAACGCTCCAGCGGAAAGTGCCGGGCAATAAAGATGGTGCAGGCCAGAAAGGCCGGTGAGCAGCCCACGCCGATCAGCAGCTGGCCCAGCATCAGCCAGCCATAGCTCGGGGCAGCGGCAGACAGGGCAGCGCCCAGGACGGCGCAGGGAAAGGCCGTGAGCACGGTGCGGCGCAGGCCGTACAAATCCATGCCAATGCCCATGAGCAGCTGCACCACGCCAAAGGACAGTCCAAACAGTCCGGCAAATGCACCTAAGGAGCTGGCGCTGATGCCAAAGTCCTGCTGCAGCCCGTGGGCCAGAATGGTGGTGATGGTGCGAAACGCCTGGCTGAGCGCAAAACCGCTGAGCAGTGCCAGCAGCATGATCCAGAGCTGGCGCTGCAGGCGGGTGGTGGTGGAAGCTTGGGGCACGGTGGTCTCCTGCCCGCAAGCGTAGCGCTGCGTGTCGGCGCGCACTGTCACGCAGGCGTAAAGATTCGTACTTGGCGCACGCGGCTGCTTGCCCTAGAGTGCATGGCATGAGCACATCACACCCACCAGCAAGTTTCCCCCTGCAGCTGCACTACACCGTGCGTGCCTGTGCACTGGGGCAGGTATTGGTTGCCGCAACCCCTCACGGCATTGCTGCCGTCCTGCTGGGGGATGACAAAAGCGCGCTGATTGACGATTTGCAGCAGCGCTACCCGCAGGCGCAACTGGGCACGGGCGGCCCGGTGCTGCACCGCTGGAGCGATACCGTGCTGGAAATTCTGGCGCACCCGAGCTTGCAGCACATCGTGCCGCTGGATGTGCAGGGTGGCACGGAGTTTCAGCGCAAGGTCTGGAAGGCGCTGCGCAGCATTCCTGCAGGGCAGACACGCACCTACAGCGAACTGGCCAAAAGCCTGGGCCAGCCGCAGGCCGTGCGTGCCGTGGCCAGTGCCTGCGCGGCCAACCCGCTGGCCGTGCTGGTGCCGTGTCATCGCGTGCTGCGCAGCGATGGTGGGCTGGGTGGCTACCGCTGGGGGCTGGAGCGCAAGCAGCAGTTGCTGGCGCTTGAGGGATTATGAAAAAGATAGCTGCTTGCGCTGGTGTTGCTTGAGTTTCAGATAGAAAGTATCTGAAACTCTATGAATAACAAGCGCTGGCAGCTCTTGTTTTTACAGTGAACGCAGCACGGCCCGCACGGGCGATGCCTCTGCCTGCGTCCATTTGAGCGGCAGGGCGATCAGCTCATAGTCGCCTTCCGGCACGGCATCGAGCACCAGGTTCTCCAGAATGCGCAGATTGCGCTCGCACACCAGCAGGTGGCTGTCCAGACCGCTGGTGGAACGTGGATCCACACTGGGTGTGTCCAGCCCGATGAGCTGCACACCCAGATCGGCCAGGCGCGCAATGGTGTCTGGCGCAAAGCCAGCGAAATCATCGACCCAGCTTGTGGGCTGCTGCGCCCAGGTACGTACCAGCACGCGTGGTGGCAGATCGGGCGTGATGGCGTGGGCAATGTGCTCCCATGCAATCAGCGGCGCGCAGCCGATGGCATGGATGACGCGGCAGCGCCCCAGGTAGGGCTGCAGATCTACCTTTCCCATGGCCTGGCCCTGCGTGTCGTAATGCAAGGGGGCATCCGCATGCGTGCCTACATGCGGTGACATGCGCACCGTGC
>JAEZZU010000141.1 GCA_023418355.1 Pseudomonadota bacterium
TCAATGTTCGTGCATCCATCCTCAATCGATTTACCGAGCTGGGTACGCCCCAGACGATGGTCGTGGCATAACTACGTCTGGGGCTGGGGGAGGTTCGGTCTCAAAAAGAGTTGTGCAACAAAGCCGCAGCAAACTCTTCAAGCCATTGCGCTTTGACGCGCAGGCCGTGCAAAACGGCCGTAGCGCGGTCGTTGGTGCGTAGAGAGAGGTTGACCCTAGTTCGGCCGCCATAGGCCTCTTGGAGGTCTTGAGGGATGAGGACGCGGAGATAAAAGCGTCCGCCTCTGAGGTTCAGTCCTTCGACTGTTGCCATGTCATCGTTTCAACCAAAAAAGTTAGAGAACGATGTGACTTGTGATGTATCACTTGGGTGTATCACCCAAGTGAAAAAAGAGATGGCGGAAGACAGCTGGAGTCGAACCAACCCGAGAGTGGCTAACACCCTCCACCAGGTTTGAAGCCTGGCCGCACCACCGGGCACGATTGCCTTCCAAAGAAGATTCGTAAATTGTAGCGTGTCGCGCAAGATACATGCGCGAGCGCGGGCATTTTTATGTTCAGGCTTTGTGGCTATGCCATTGTGCGTCGGGGCGCAGGATGTGGGCATCGCGCACGCGGCGGGTATAGCCCAGGCGGTCAAAGCACTCGATGATCTGGATGGCACGCTTGCGGCCCAGACCTGTGGCATCGCGAAATTCCCGGGCCATGACTTCGCCGTTGGGCGTGGCGTCTGCCAGTGTCCTGATGATGCGTGCCAGCTCGTCCATGTTGGCGGCGGTGTAGAACAAGTCCTTGACCACCTGGAACAGCTGGCCCTGGCGTGCCAGCTTGCGCAGCAACTGGCGCACCAGTTCTTCACTGGTGCCTGTGTCATTGGCCAGATCGCGCACCCAGGGCGGGTCAAAGCGGCCTTCCTGCAGCCTGGGCAGCAATTGCTCGGACAGTGCCTGTTCATTGGCGGTGAGCTGCACGCTGTGACCGGGCAGGTGCAGCCAGGCACCACTACTGGACAAGTGCTTTTCAGCCAGCAGCTGATCGACCAGAGCACGCCAGAGCTTGTCGTGCTGGGCATGTACCAGTCCGGGCCAGGCCATGCGGCGCAGGCGTGCGGCGTTGATGCCGGGCTCATCCGGGTATTTTTCGTGGAAACGTGTGATGGTTTCCATGACTTGCTGCTGCAGCTGCTGCCAGCGGGCGCTGTCGATCAGGATGGCATCCCCATCGGTCTGTGCAATGCGCTGCACGCCGGGCAGCTGCACATCTTCCATGGCGCGGCCGGTCAGGCGCTGCAGTTGCGACAGGCTGATGCCGTGGGCGGCATGGCTGATCAGTGCGCAGGGATCGTGGCTGACGATCAGCTGCTCCAGAGCCTGCAGGTAGGTCTGGCGCTCGGCACTGCGGCGCTTGCGGGCGGGAGCGTAAGGGTCCAGCACCATGCCGCCTGCAATTGTGCGGCTGGCCTGGGCGTTGCGCAGAATCAGGCGGTCGCCCGGAACGGCAAACACGGGTTCATCCAGCACCAGCTGTGCGGCGACTTCGGTGCCGGGTTCAATGGCGCCGTCCTGCAGCAAGGCCACGTGTGCCGTGCAGCGCTGTGTGCCAATGTGCACATGTAGCGGCGCCCACTGCTGCATGGGAGGGGCTTCGGCCAGCAGGTGCAGGCGAATGTCGATGCGGTCCGTGGCTTGCAGCACGCGGCCATCGGCCATCCAGTCGCCGCGGATGATGTCGTCCTTGGCAATGCCTGCCAGATTCAGTGCACAGCGCTGGCCGGCCACGCCTTCCTGGGCTGCCTGGTTCTGGGCGTGGATGCTACGCACACGCACTTCCTGCCCAGTGCGCGAGTGGCGCAGCACATCACCGACGGCGACCTTGCCGTTGAACACCGTGCCTGTGACCACCGTACCCTGACCGGGCAAGGTAAAGACGCGGTCCACGGCCAGACGGAACAGGCCGTCATTGGGCCGTGCAGGCATCATCTGCGCCTGCACATCCAGATAGTCGCGCAGCTGCTGCACGCCGGGGTGGTTGGGCTGGGTGGCAGCGGTTTCAAAAATGGGGCTGTCGTGCAGGCTGGTGACGGACAGAATGGCCGCAATTTCCAGCTTTACTTCTTCGACGCGCTCGGGCAGCACGCGGTCCACCTTGGTCAGTGCCACGGTGCCTTTTTTGACGCCCAGCAGCTGCAGGATTTCCAGGTGCTCCAGCGTCTGGGGCATGACGCCGTCGTCGGCCGCCACCACCAGCAAGGCGTGGTCAATGCCTACGGCACCGGCGGCCATGGTGTGCACAAAGCGTTCGTGGCCGGGCACGTCGATGATGCCCAGCACATCCCCATTTGGCAGGGGAGCGTAGGCGTAGCCCAGTTCAATCGAAATGCCGCGCGCTTTTTCTTCTTTGAGGCGGTCGGTTTCAACGCCCGTGAGCGCGCGCACCAAGGTGGTTTTGCCGTGGTCGATATGTCCAGCGGTGCCGATGATCATGCAATTACTTCCCGAATTTGCAGTGAGCCACGCACGGTAGTGTGGCTCCTATGGGTACCAAGACCTGCTGAATCAAGCCAGGCGATCGCTGTTGCTGTGCAAGCTTGTGCGAGCAGGTCTTATGAAAAAAAGAGCGGCTAGCGCTTGATTGATAAGTGTTTCAGATAGAAATCATTCTGAAAACCTTTTAATTCAAGCGCTGGCAGCTATATATTTTGATAGTTGCGAGAGCTGATGCTCAAACTGGGGCTGCAGATGCGCTTCCAGACAGCGCAGATCCAGCCACAGGGCATCGTCATGCAGCCGCCCAATCACGGGGCGGGGCAGGGCGCGCAGGCGTGCTTCCAGTTGCGTGAGCTGGCGGCCTGCCTGCTTGCCGCTGGTGGGGTAGAGCTTCAGCCCCCAGCTGGGCAGGTTGTCCACGGGCAGGGCGCCGCTGCCAATCTGGCTGTTCATGGCGGCAGTTTCCACCACCCAGGCTTCGCCCAGCGCGGCCTGCAGTTGGGGCCGCAGGCTTTCTGCCTGTGCCTGCATGTCGCTTTGCGCGCGGGTAAAGAAGCGCAGCGTGGTCAGGCGCTCGGCCAGTTTTTCAGGGTGCAGGTACAGGCGCAGCGTGGGCTCCAGCGCTGCCAGCGTGAGCTTGCCCACGCGCAGGGCGCGTTTCATGGGGTTCTTTTTGATCTTGGCGATCAAGTCCTTGCGGCCCACGATGATGCCGGCCTGCGGGCCACCCAGCAGCTTGTCGCCCGAGAAGGTGACCACATCGGCCCCGGCTTCCACGGTTTCCCGCACTGTCACTTCGTGCGGCAGGCCCCAGTCGCGCAGATCGACCAGCGTGCCGCTGCCAAGGTCAACAATCATGTTCAAGCCGCGCTCGTGGGCCATGGCGGTCACTTCAGCGTCCGACACGCTCTTGGTAAAGCCCACCACCTCGTAGTTGCTGGTGTGTACCTTCATGAGCAGGGCGGTGTTTTCGGTGACGGCCTCTGCATAGTCCTTGGCATGGGTGCGATTGGTGGTGCCCACTTCCACGAGCTGGCAGCCTGCACGCTTCATGATGTCTGGAATGCGGAAAGCCCCGCCAATTTCCACCAGCTCACCGCGTGAGACCACCACTTCTTTGCCGGGGGCGAGGGTAGACAGTGTCAGCAGCACAGCCGCCGCGTTGTTGTTGACGATGGTGGCGGCTTCTGCGCCGGTGAGTTCGCAGATCAGCTGCTCAACGAGATCGTCACGGTCGCCACGGCCGCCGGTGGCCAGGTCGTATTCGAGGTTGGCGGGGTTGGTCAGGGCTTCGACCACGGCATCCACGGCTTCCTGCGGCAGCAGGGCGCGGCCCAGGTTGGTGTGCAGCACCGTGCCCGTGAGGTTGAACACGGATTTCAGGCGCGGCGCAAAGCGCTCGGTCAGGCGCTGCTGCACGGCAGCGGTCAATGCAGCTTCCTGCACCTGTTCGGCCTGCAGCGTGCCATCGCGCAGTTGCAGGCGCAGGGTATCCAGAACTTGCCGAACTGCATTGGTCACGCTGGAGCGACCAAATTCAGTCTGCAAGCCTTGCAAGACGGGGGTTTGTAGCAGTTTGTCTACCGAAGGCAGACGGGGGGCGGCAGTGTTCAATGTGGAGCTCGCAGTGGGACTAAGACCGGCTCACACCACCGCTTGATCTGCGGTTTACGGTGGAGTGAACGGCACTAACAAAAATAAAGGCCGCTTTCGCGGCCTTTCGGCGGATGCGGAAGTCTTTATTCTGCCGCAGGGTCAACCAGTTCCGCGCTTTGTGCGTCTGTCTGTTCTTCGGCTACGGCTACAAACAGCAGAGGGTTGGCGCTGGCGCGCTTGAACGGGGTGTTCTCGCTCATCAGCAAGTCCAGCGTGAGGGTTGCCAGATCGTCGGCCAGAGGTTCGGCCATGGGGTCTTTTTCCTGATTGACGACCTTGCGGTAGGTGCCGCATTCGTCACAGGTTTCAGCGGTCACCACTTCCTTGCTGCCTTCAATGCTCTGGTAGTGAATGCCCTTGGTGGATTCACAGTGCGAGCACTTCACGCGCACCAGCTGCCACTCGGTGCAGCAGGTGCCGCAGTGCAGGTAGCGGTGGCCGTTGGCCTTGCCACCAATGCGCAGCACGCTGGAGACGGGCTCTCCAGCGCAGACAGGGCAGATGGTGGCAGGGTCGGTGTAGGGGATGTCTTCCACGTTCAGGGCTGCGGCACGCTTGGCGTAAGTCACCTGCAGGGCAGCCATGATGAAGGGGGCCATGCCAATGTGACGTGCGGCTACTTCTTTTTGCAGCAGGCGCTTGGCAATGGTGTCGCGCTCGTCCTGGCTCAGGTCGCGCAGGGATTGCAGCAGGGGCTGCAGAGGCTCTGGCAGGCCTTCGCTGCCAGACAGGGTGTCCAGCATGGCGTCCAGCACTTGCTGCCATGCGGGGTCGATATGGTCAGCAGCAGGCAGCAGGGGCATTGAGAACTGCTGCGAGCGCTCGATATTGCTGCGGTCCATGGGCTGCAGCTCTACGGAGCCTGCAGCGGCATGCTGTGCATCCACAATCTTGGCGGCAAATTGCAGATAGTCGGCAATGGGGTTGCTGTCAGCCAATTGACGCAGACGCGCAGCACGTTCCGCAAACAGTGTGGAGACTTGTGGCAGCAGCACTCGGGGGAAGGAGGTCTTGTCCAGTGCTTCAATTTCGCCGGGTTGGAGAATGCGTGTTTGCATGAAATAAATCCCTAAATTGAAACCGCCGGTACGCCCAGCGTGGGCAATACCGGCGGTAATCAACAAGCGTCTAAGTGACTTCTATTGCAGCTTCTGCGGTGACTCAGTTGTTGTCACCGGTCATCTTGCGATACCAGCCGCGGTGGTGTTGCTTGGCCCAAGCACGTGTCACTGTGCCATACAGCATGGCGCGGATCGTACCCTTGGTCCAAATAGCCGCATAGACGTGCATGACGATCAGGCCAATCATGCCGAATGCTGCTGCTGCGTGGATGACGGAAGCTGTGCGAACCAGGTT
>JAEZZU010000161.1 GCA_023418355.1 Pseudomonadota bacterium
TGAACAGACTTCGCGCCCGTGTTGTCGGCAACCTCTAAACGAGATTCTGTTTGGATCATTTCAATATTCCCAACTTGCTCCAGCAGACCCGGACAGCCCCAGAGAACTTCTCAAGGGCTGACTTAAGGCAGCCGGTCAGTCTTGGGCCCGTCGTCCACCTCCCGGACCATTCCGAAAGGCTTCCCGCTGGGCAGAAACTTTCACGCTTTAATACGTGAAGCATGCAATTGTCGCAAGAAATTCCTTGCGTGTCAACCGCTTAGACCATGAAAACCGCAGCGTCCGCAGGGAATGCCACGCCACCTTAAGTGCTAACGAAAAGCATAGCGGCAAGCGCTTGCTAGATATTGATTTCAAATAAGTTTTTATTTGAAACCCACAAAAACAAAGCGCTGGCAGCTTCTTTTTCAAGAGCTTTCCAGCACTTTGTCATGCAACTTCTGCGCCAAGTTTACTTCTTGGACGACAGGGTGTATTGCTGAGCCAGGCTCAGGAAATCCGCCAGCTTCACATCCGCGCCGGGCAGCTCCTGCGCCAGGATTTCGGCCACGCGGGGTGCCACGGCAGCGGCCTGGCGTGCATCCAGGAACAGCAGACGGCAGCGGCGTGCCAGCACGTCTTCCACGGTGCGGGCGTATTCGTAGCGGGCGGCAAAGCGCACCATGGCTTCCGACAGCCCCTCGACCAGCCACTGGTCTGCGCCCTTGAGCACGCGCACGGCTTCGGCTTCCGTGCCGTAGATGTGCTCACCCTGGGCGGCATTCATGCGGTGCTTGACCTGTTCGGGCTTGGGCGCGCCGACCAGCGGCATCTTGACCGTAACGCCACCGGCTCGTGCAGGCAGCAGCTTCTGGGTGAAGCATTCCTTGAGCACGTCTTCCGCCATGGCGCGGTAGGTGGTCCACTTGCCGCCCGTCACGGTCACGAGCCCTGACTTGCTGGTCATCACCGTGTGTTCGCGGCTGATCTTCTTGGTGTTCTCGCCATCATCGTCCTGTGGCTTGACCAGCGGACGCATGCCCACCCAGATGCTGCGCACGTCGGCACGGGTTGGTCGGCGGCACAGGTAGTTGCCGGCTTCCTTGAGGATGAATTCAATTTCGTGCTCAAACGCCTCGGGCTCACGCGCCAGATCGTGGCGAGGGGTATCGGTCGTACCCAGAATGACTTTGCCCAGCCATGGCACGGCAAACAGCACACGGCCGTCGGCGGTCTTGGGCACCAGCAGTGCGTGGTCGGTAGGCAGGAATTCGCGGTCCACCACCACGTGCACGCCCTGGCTGGGCGCCACCATGGGCTTGACGGGCTTGCCCAGCATTTCGGCGTCCTGCTGGCGGAACAGGTCCACCCAGGGGCCTGTTGCGTTTACCACACACTTGGCATGCACTTCGTAGTGGGTGCCGGTTTCAGCATCTTCACAGATCACACCGGAGACCTTGCCGTCGGTGTGCAGCAGCTCCTTGGCAGGGCAGTAGTTCACCAGCAAAGCGCCCTTGGCGGCGGCAGTGCGGGCCAGCGCCAGCGCCAGACGTGCATCGTCAAACTGGCCATCCCAGTACTTCACGCCGCCCTTGAGGTGGTCGGTGCGCACGGTGGGCAACAGACGCAGTGTCTTGTCCTTGCTCAGGAATTCGGTACGACCCAGTCCGTCCTTGCCTGCCAGCGCGTCGTACATCTTCAGACCCGCGCCATAGAAGGGCGTGTCCAGCAGCTTGTACGAGGGCATGACGAATGGCAGGGGCTGCGCCAGGTGGGGCGCATTGTTCAGCAGCGTGGAGCGCTCGTGCAGCGCTTCGCGCACCAGCGAGATATTGCCCTGCGCCAGATAGCGCACACCGCCGTGCACCAGCTTGGTGGCACGCGAGGACGTACCCTTGGCAAAGTCATGCGACTCCAGCAGGCAAACCTTGAAGCCACGCGCCACAGCGTCCACCGCGGTACCCAGGCCTGTGGCTCCGCCGCCAATAATCAGCAAATCGTAGGTTTCTGGCTGCGCCAAGCGTGCCAGCAGCTCGGCACGGTCAGTGGTCAGGGGCGTAGAAGCAATGGTCATGGCACTACAAAACTGGGCAAAGGGCTGAAGAGTAATCAAAAAGCGACCGTACAAGCGTCAGCCACACACCGATACTGTGCTTTCATGCCATATTGTCATGCTTTCGGTTCGTTTGTGATTGCTTTTTTTCGATTTCCGGCGTTTCATGTTCGGTTTTACGATCACAACGTCGCTTTTTCGTCCATCTTTGTTCTACCGTGATCACTAATAACAATCCTCGCCAGCTGCAGCTGCTGGAAGAAGTCCGCAATCAACAATCCGCCACTGTGGAACAACTGGCGGACACGCTGGGCGTGACGCTGCAGACCGTGCGCCGCGATGTGCAAAAGCTCGCCGCTGCCGGACTGCTGGTGCGCTTTCATGGCGGGGTGCGCGTACCCAGCGCCACGGTAGAAAACCTGGCCCACACGCGCCGCGAAACGCTGAACGCCGAAGGCAAGGCACGCATTGCCAAGGCCGTGGCCCAGGCCGTGCCCAATGGCTGCTCACTGATTCTGAACATTGGCACGACCACCGAAGCGATTGCCAAGGCCCTGCTGCACCACCGCGGCCTGCGCGTGATCACAAACAACCTCAACGTTGCCGCCATTCTGAGCAGCAATGCCGAGTGCGAAGTCATCGTCGCTGGTGGTGTGGTGCGCACGCGCGACCGCGGCATCATTGGCGAGACGGCCGTGGACTTCATGCGGCAGTTCAAGGTGGACATTGCCCTGATCGGCATTTCTGCGATTGAAGAAGACGGCACGCTGCGCGACTACGACCTGCGCGAAGTGAAAGTGGCCCAGACCATCATCGAGCAGTCGCGCGAAGTGTGGCTGGCCGCCGACCACAGCAAATTCCACCGCCAGGCCATGGTGGAGCTGGCCAGCCTGCGCCAGATTGACCGGCTGTTTACCGACGCACCCCCTCCAGAACCATTTGGCAGCCTGCTGCAAGAAGCTGAAGTGCAATGCGTGGTGGCGCAATGAGCACGCTCTTCACCATTCGCCCTGCGCAAGCAACTGATGCCCGCAGTCTGGCTGCGCTGCTGCAAGGCATTGGCTGGTTTGCCAGCTACCAAACCGGCACGCCCGACGCGCATGCGGCGCAGCTCGCAGCGCTGCTGGCACCCAGTGAGCAGCAATTGCAACTGGTGGCGGTGAATACGGATGGCGATGTACTGGCCTACTGCGCCGTACACTGGCTGCCGCTGGCCATCTTGCAAGGCTGGGAAGGCTATGTGAGTGAGCTTTTTGTTGCGGACAGCGCCCGCGGCATGGGCATTGGCAGCCAACTCCTTGATACGGCGACCATCGCCGCGCGTGAAAAAGGCTGCAAACGCCTGTGGCTGGTCAACAATCGGGACCGTGACTCTTACCTGCGCAACTTCTACGCCCAGCATGGCTGGCAAGAGCAGCCCCAAGCAGCGCGTTTTGTGCGCACTCTGTGATTGCATCCTCTGACTATGACGACCTACCTGCTCGCCTTGGACCAAGGCACCTCCAGCTCCCGCTCCATTGTGTTTGACACGCAAGGCCGCATCGTGGCCTCTGCCCAGCAGGAATTGCCGCAGATTTATCCCCGTCCGGGCTGGGTGGAGCACGACCCGCGCGAAATCTGGCGCACGCAGTTGGCCACGGCCCGCGAAGCACTGGCCAAGGCAGGTCTGAAGGCCAGCGACATTCGCAGCGTAGGCATTACCAACCAGCGCGAGACCACCATCGTCTGGAACCGCAAGACCGGCGCGCCCATCCACCATGGTATCGTCTGGCAAGACCGCCGTGCGGAGCCCACTTGCCAGCAACTGCGCGAAGCGGGACACAGCGACACCATCTTGCAAAAGACCGGCCTGCGCATTGATGCCTATTTCTCCGGCACCAAGCTCAAATGGCTGCTGGACCACGTGCACGGCGCCCGCGCTGCGGCCGAGCGCGGTGAGCTGGCCTTTGGCACGGTGGACAGCTGGCTGATCTGGCAACTCACCGGCGGCAAGCGCCATGTGACGGATGTGTCCAACGCCAGCCGCACCATGCTGTTTAACGTGCATACCAACCAGTGGGATGCAGACCTGCTGACCCTGCTGGACATTCCCGCCAGCCTCATGCCCGAGGTGCTGCCCTCTGCCGCTGACTACGGCCACACCGCAGAAGACGTGCTGGGCGGTGCCATCCACATCGGCGGCGTGGCAGGCGACCAGCAAAGCGCGCTGTTCGGCCAGGCGTGTTTTAGCGCCGGCATGGCCAAGAACACCTATGGCACGGGCTGTTTCATGCTGATGCACACGGGCCAGAAATTCCAGACCTCGGCCAACGGCCTGCTGACCACGAGTGCCGCGCAGACCAGCGCCACGCCCCAGTTTGCGCTGGAAGGCAGCGTGTTTGTGGGCGGCGCTGTCGTGCAGTGGCTGCGCGATGGGCTGCGTGCCATCGAGCACAGCGGCCAGGTGCAGCAGCTGGCCGAAAGCGTGCCGGACTCCGGCGGCGTGATGCTGGTGCCCGCCTTCACCGGCCTGGGCGCACCCTACTGGGAGCCGGACGCACGCGGCTCCATCACCGGGCTGACGCGCGGCACCACGCTGGCGCATATCGCACGCGCCGCACTGGAATCCATTGCCTACCAGAGCGCGGCCCTGCTGCTGGCCATGAGCCGCGATGCCGTCGCCAATGGCGGCGCGGCCGTGAGCGAGCTGCGTGTGGATGGCGGTGCCTGCGTGAACAACCTGCTGATGCAGTTCCAGGCCGATCTGCTGGGCATTCCCGTGGTGCGCCCTGCCTGCGTGGAAACCACTGCGCTGGGCGCGGCCTATCTGGCGGGTTTATCGTCAGGCGTCTATCAGAGCACGGAAGAACTCTCCCAGCTATGGAAGGCCGAGCGCCGCTTTGTACCCACCATGGACAAAGCCCGTGCGGATGAGCTGATGGAACGCTGGGAGCGTGCCGTACGTCAGACCACCGCACAGTAAACACAATCACTACATAAAAAAGAGCTGCCAGCGCTGATTAAATGGAACTTTCAAAGTAAAAAGTATTTGAAAACCAGTTAACACAAGCGCTAGCAGCTCCTGTTTTTTAGAAAGCACTGTTATGAGCCAGACACCTTCCACCCGTATTGCCTTTATCGGCGGCGGCAACATGGCCAGCGCCATCATCGGCGGCCTGATTGCACGCGGCCTGCCTGCGGCGCAGATCACCGTGGTCGAACCCTTTGAAGCGGCACGCGCAGCGCTGAAAACCAAATTCGGCATTGACGCCCTGCCCGCTGCCAGCGATGCGCTGGCTGGCGTGGATCTGGTGGTCTGGGCCGTCAAGCCCCAGACCTTCAAGGACGCCGCCGCGCCCGTGGCAGCCCACACCGCCCACGCTCTGCACCTGAGCGTGGCTGCCGGCATCACCACCACCAGCATCAGCCAGTGGCTGGGCACCGGCCGCATCGTGCGCGCCATGCCCAACACCCCCGCCCTCGTCGGCAAGGGCATGACCGGCCTGTTTGCGCGTACCGAAGTGAATGCCGACGGCAAGGCGCTGATCGAGCGCGTGATTGGCACGACCGGCCAGTTTGTCTGGGTCGATGCCGAAGACAAGCTGGACGCCGTGACCGCGCTGTCGGGCTCCGGCCCCGCCTATGTGTTCCTGTTCCTCGAAGCCATGACCCAGGCTGGTGTGGACATGGGCCTGACGGCAGAGCAGTCCTACCAGCTGGCCGTGGCCACCTTCCAGGGTGCGTCCGAACTGGCAGCCCGCTCGGATGAGCCTGCCAGCGTGCTGCGCGAGCGTGTCACCAGCAAGGGCGGCACCACCTATGCGGCACTGACCCACATGCAGGCCAACCAGCTGCCCGAGCACTTCATCGCCGCCATGCGCAAGGCCGAGACCCGCGCCAAGGAACTGGCCGCAGAATTTGGCAAATAAGCCGCACTGCATACCAATAACCAAGGGGCCGCAAAGGCCCCTTGGTTTTGATTGTCCGTCGCCGTGCTTACGACTTCTTGCTGATGCGTGCCTTCAGGTGTTCGGCCGAGGCCTTGACCTCCGTCTTCCACGCATCCACCTTGTGTTCCCACTTTTCAAAGCGGTGCTTGCGCAAGGCCAGATCTGCGGCACGTGCTGCGACCTCATGGGCTTCCTTGTGGGCCTGCACTTCAGACTGCACCACTTCCAGCGGACGGCGCAGCAGCGTGCCTTCCAGCTGCTTGGCGATGGCGTCAATGGCGGCCACATCGGCTTCATCGACCTGGGCAATCAGGGCCGTGCTGCCTTCGGGAATCACGGTGCCGATCTGGTCTACCACGCTGGCACGGTCTTCCGCGCGGTCCAGCGCCACGCACTGACCAAAAACCGCGCCATACACGCCGCCCAGCAAGATGCCCAGAGGGCCTGCCAGCATGCCCACCAGTGCGCCAATCAGCGTGCCGTTCAAGGCCACACGGGCCACGGCGCCATCAGAGGCCTGGTCCTGAATGCTCAGCATGCCCTGTGCATCGCGCTGCACCACCACGGCGTTGTGCAGCTTGAGCTGCGGGCCCACGGCATTCTTGAGGAGGGACAGCGCCTGAAAGGCGCGGCTTTCTTCAGCAAAGCTCAGTACGACAACGTTTTGGTCCATGGCAAGTTCCTTGATTGCAGTTCAGCGAAAGGGCTAGACACCCCCAACCTGAACAGTGTGCCTACAGCATGCCCGTGCAGGTGCCAGAGAATGCCGCATTCGTGACAAAAAGCGACATCTGTCTGAATCTACGTCAAGCCGTGTGCAAATCCAAAGCCGTCCGCGTGCCTCAGCGCAGCGCAAAACCCAGGGCCACGCCAGCAAAAATGGCCATGCCAATGTAGTGGCTCTTGCTGAAGGCCACAAAGCAGCCTTCGCGTGTGCGGTTACGGATCAGCGTGAAGTGCCAGATCACCTGTGCCGTGGCCACGCCCATACCCAGCCAGAACGGCCAGCCCAGACCATAGGGCAGCACCGCCCAGAGGGTCAGGCCCAGGCACAGCACGAAAAAGCCCATGATGCCCAGCACATCAAAGCGGCCCAGCGTGATGGCCGAGGTCTTGATGCCGATCTTGAGGTCGTCATCCCGGTCCACCATGGCGTACTCGGTGTCATAGGCCAGCACCAGAAACATGTTGGCCAGCCACAGTATCCAGGCCGTAGTGCCCACCGTACCCACCACCGCAGCAAAGGCAATCAGGATGCCGAAGTTGAAGGCAATGCCCAGAAAGGCCTGCGGCATGGCAAAAAAGCGCTTGGTGAACGGATAGAGGATGGTGAACAGCACCGCAGGCACGGACCATGCCACGGCCTCCCAGCGCGTACTCAGCACCAGAAAGAAGGACACCAGCGTGAGCACCAGCCCCACCATGGCTGCTTCCTTGACGCTGACCTGCCCGCTGGTAATAGGGCGCTGCGTGGTGCGCTTGACATGTTTGTCAAAGTCGCGGTCGGCAATGTCATTGATGGTGCAGCCTGCACTGCGCATCAGCACCGTGCCCAGCACAAACACGGCCAGCAGGTGCCAGCCCGGAAAGCCATCGGCCGCAATCCACAGGGCCGACAGCGTGGGCCAGACCAGTACCAGCCAGCCCGCAGGGCGGTTCCAGCGAATCAAATCCAGATACAGCGACAGCTTGCTGCGCTGCACCTCAGGAGAGCTTGGAGAAGTCATACACCTCAGTTCACAAATTTGGGAGTCGCCATACTCTAACCAGCCTGGCGACGACGCGCTGCCACATGGCGCGCCATATCTGCTGCGGCAATCACCAGCGACAGCCATGCCAGCCCCAGCAGCCAGCCTGCCAGCACATCGCTCACATAGTGCGCACCCAGTACCACGCGGCTCAGGCCCACGGCCAGCACAACCGCCACGGTCAGCGGCACCACGCCCTTGGGCGTTGCATGGCGCGCCATGCTCAGGCACAGCCAGGCCATGAGGCCATAACAGACCAGCGTACCGGCGCTGTGCCCGCTGGGAAAGCTGTAGCCCTGCTCCAGCACCCAGCGCACTTCGGGGCGCTCACGTGCCACGCTGTGCTTGATCAGGCGCACGCACAGGCCCACACCGGCCACGCCGACCACCCATGTGCCCAGCTGCAGCCAGGCTCTGCGCCACAGCAGCCAGAAGCTGGCAATGGCACCCAGTGCCGCCATCCAGACGATGTGGCCCAGCTGCGTCAGCAGCTTGACAGCACCTATCCAGGGCGCGCCTTCCTGCGTCTGCACCCAGGCCGCAACGCGGCCATCGATGGCCAGCCAGTCCACACAGCCGGTACAGCGGGCCGTGCCGCCGCCCTGCGCCATGTTCCAGACCATCCAGGCCAGCAGCAGTGCAGCCAGCAGGCCCAGCGCGCACCAGCCACGCGCCGCACGCAACGTGCGCTTGGCATGCATGTCACGCACCGGCAGGCGCCAGCGTTCATGCAAAAAAAAGCCGCCAGCGGCGGCTATGAGCAGCAGCACCAGAAACGGTGCTGCTGCCTGATCGATCCACTGCATCATGCCTGGCAGTGCCTCGAACACATGCTCAGTCTTCCAGCAGCGAGCGCAGCATCCATGCGTTTTGCTCGTGCACGGTCAGACGCTGTGTCAGCAGGTCGGCGGTAGGCTCGTCGTTGGCCTTGTCTGCCAGCGGGAACAGCTCGCGGGCAGTGCGTGCCACAGCCTCGTTGCCTTCGACCAGGATGCGGATCATGTCGTTGGCCTTGGGAGGTGTGACGGGCACATCAGGCAGGCTGGTCAGCTTGCCGAACTGGGCGTAGGAGCCGGGAGCATAGTGGCCCAGCGAACGGATACGCTCTGCGATGGGGTCCACGGCGTTCCACAACTCGGTGTACTGACCCATGAACATGGTGTGCAGCGTGTTGAACATGGGACCGGTCACGTTCCAGTGGAAGTTGTGGGTGGTCAGGTACAGGGTGTAGGTGTCTGCCAGCAGACGCGACAGACCACCGGCGATTTCTTCACGGTCCTTGGTGCTGATGCCGATCTTGATGGGCATGCCCTTGGCGGCCTTGGCCTCGGGGGCTGCAACAGCCTTGGTAGCTTGCTTCTTGGTTTCTTTTGCCATGACGTTCTCCTTAATCATGTAGCCGGCGCAGCCGCATGTCACTGCGTCAGATGGAAGATGGTTTCTACTGTAGCGCAACCCAGTACATGGGGTTGCATCCACAATTTGCAATGACCAGTACGCTGACTCAGGTCAGCAGCTTGGCACCTGCCAGTTCGCAGGCATAGACGGCATTGCGCAGGGCAGCAATCGCCTCATAGCGCGTAAAGCTGCGGCGCCACACCAGCACCACGCGGCGCGATGGAGGCTCGTTCCCATCCTCGTTATGAATGGGCAGATAGCGGATGTGGGGGTCATCGGTGGCACGGCGGCGTGGGGACTCCAGCGCTTCCTTGGGCACGGACAGACGGGGCACCAGCGTCACACCCATGCCTGCAGCCACCATGTGCTTGATGGTCTCCAGCGAGGAGCCTTCAAAGGTGCGGCGAATGCCTTCGGCATTGCTCGCGTAGCGTGCGAACTCGGGGCAGACTTCCAGCACATGGTCGCGGAAACAGTGGCCCGAGCCCAGCAGCAGCATGGTCTCGTTCTTCAGATCGGTGGTGGTGACGGCATCCTGCTGTGCCAGCGGGTGGTTGCTGGGCACGGCGGCCATGAAAGGCTCGTCATACAGCGGTGCCATGGCCAGGCCCGTTTCAGGGAAAGGCTCGGCCACGATGGCGCAGTCAATCTCACCGGTGCGCAGCATCTCCAGCAGCTTGACGGTGAAGTTCTCCTGCAGCATCAGCGGCATCTGCGGCGTCATCTTGATGGAGTTGCGCACCAGCTCGGGCAGCAGATAGGGGCCGATGGTGTAGATCACACCCAGCGTCAGCGCGCCAGACAGCGGGTCCTTGCCACGCTTGGCAATTTCCTTGATCTCGGCCGCCTGCTCCAGCACGCTCTGGGCCTGGCGCACGATGGCTTCGCCCAGTGTCGTCACCGAGACTTCACCCGCGCTGCGCTCAAAAATCTTGACGTCCAGCTCCTCTTCCAGCTTCTTGATCGCCACCGACAGCGTAGGCTGTGACACGTAGCACGCGTCTGCGGCGCGTCCAAAATGCTTTTCGCGCGCAACGGCAACGATGTATTTGAGTTCTGTAAGCGTCATAAGCTTTTTGAGATTGCCTATCAAGGTGAAGAATCAATCACCTATTGTGCATTCATGTAATCGAATGTATGCGCGTTGCTGCCAATATCCAGACGATTTTTGGTCTTGTCCTACGCCTTCAGGAACTCGGACTTGGCGCCCATCCAACGCTGGATATGCGCCTGTGCCAGATGCGGGTACTGGCTCAGCATGCGTGGCGCCAGCTCGCGCGCCCATTCCAGCAGCGCCACGTCCTTGTCCAGATCGGCAAAGCGCAGCAGCGCATCACCCGACTGGCGCGCACCCAGAAATTCACCGGGGCCACGGATTTCCAGATCACGCCGCGCAATCTCAAAACCATCATTGGTCTCTGCCATGGCACGCAGGCGCTCCTTGCCGGTTTCAGAGAGCTTGCCGTTGTCCCCTACCGAATACAGCAGCACACAGGCCGAAGCCGCCGCGCCGCGCCCTACGCGGCCGCGCAGCTGGTGCAACTGGGACAGACCAAAGCGCTCGGCATGCTCGATCACCATCAGCGAGGCATTGGGCACATCGACGCCCACCTCGATCACCGTGGTCGAGACCAGCACCCCCATGATGCCTGCGGTGAACAACTCCATCACCGCCTTTTTCTCGGCCTGCGGCATGCGCGAGTGCAGCAGGCCCACAGTGACGCCAGGCAAGGCTTCGCTCAATTCGACGTGCGTGGCCGTGGCGTTGGACAGGTCCAGCGCCTCGCTTTCCTCAATCAGTGGGCAGACCCAGTAGACCTGCCGCCCCTGCGCAATCTGCGCGCCAATGCGGGCGATGACTTCGTCCTTGCGGCTGTCCGAGATCACCTTGGTCACGATGGGCGTGCGCCCCGGCGGCAGCTCGTCGATGACGGACACATCCAGGTCCGCGTAGTAGCTCATGGCCAGCGTGCGCGGAATGGGGGTGGCGCTCATCATCAGCATGTGGGGCTCCAGCCCCTGGTGTGCGAGCTTCTGCCGCAGGGCCAGGCGCTGCGCCACGCCAAAGCGGTGCTGCTCGTCAATCACCGCCAGCGCCAGGTTGTGGAACTGCACCTGCTCCTGAATCACGGCGTGCGTGCCCACCACCAGGGCGGCCTCGCCACTGGCCACCATCTCCAGCATGGCGGTGCGTTCTTTTTTCTTCTGCGCGCCCGACAGCCAGGCTACCTTTTTACCAATGGGGGCGAGCAACGGCTCCAGCCAGCCCACCAGCTTGGCAAAGTGCTGCTCGGCCAGAATTTCCGTGGGTGCCATCAGCGCGCACTGCCAACCCGCGGCAATACACACCATGGCTGACATGGCTGCCACCACGGTCTTGCCCGAGCCCACATCGCCCTGCAGCAGGCGGTGCATGGGCATGCTGCGCGCCAGGTCCTGTGCAATCTCGCGGCATACGCGCTGCTGCGCGCCGGTCAGTCCAAACGGCAGCTGCTGCAGAAACTGCTCCACCAGCGTCAGCGTGCCCGGTGCGGGCTGCGGTACCTGCAGCACCGGCGCCTTGAGCGCTGCACGCTCCTGCCGCGCCTGGTATTGCGACAGCTGCTGGGCCAGCAGCTCCTCGGCCTTCAGGCGCTGCCAGGCGGGGTGGGTGTGGTCTTCGAGCGTGGCGAGCGCGACATCGGGCGTGGGGTGATGCAGAAACTGCAGCGCTTCGCGCAGGCTCATCAAGGGCTGGAGCCCATTTTCACCCCAATAGTTTTCAATCGGTGGCTGTGCATCAGGCGGCAGTGTTTCCGGCAGCTGCACGCGCTGCATGGCACTGGCAATGGCGCGGCGCAGATAGGCCTGCGGCAGCCCGGCTGTTGCGGGGTAGACGGGCGTGAGTGCCTGCGGCAGATCACCACCTGCTGCCTTGACCACAGGGTGCATCATCTGCCGGCCCCAGAAGCCGCCCTTCACTTCCCCGCGAATGCGCAGCACAGTTCCCACCGCCATGCTTTTCTGCTGCGAGGGGTAAAAGCTGAAAAAGGTCAGCACACAGGTGCCCGTGCCGTCATCCACCGTGACTTTGAGCATGCGGCGTGGGCGCAGCTGCACTTCGCAGTGGGTGACCGTGGCTTCGATCTGCACGGTGTCGCCATCGCGGGCATTGCGCAGCAGGGTGATCCGGGTTTCATCTTCGTAACGCAGGGGCAGGTGCAGCACGAGGTCGATATCGCGTACCAGCCCCAGTTTTTGCATGGCCTGCTGCGCCGGGCTGGGTGCCGTTTTCTTGGCAGGCGTAGAAGAAGAGGAAGGCATGAATCTGAAAGCGTTGGCAAAGCACAGGAGTAACGACCAAAGGCTAACACGCCCCATGGTGCTTCCATAGGCCACATGCCCAGAACATCGGGCCGGCGTGCAGGCTTTGCGCAGGTACTGGTGCCCAATGCGCGCATGGATATTGCAGACCCTGCGGCCATCACCACGGCGCAGATTTGCGAGAATGCGCGCTTTGATTTTTCCTTGGGACGGGCTTGTCAGGCCCTCAAGAACTCTCATGTCTTCTAGCCACCGCGCTCCTCATACCCTCAGTGATTTTGACTTTGTGCTCCCCGAGCACCTGATTGCCCAGCACCCTGCGGCCGAACGCAGTGCCTCGCGCCTGCTGGACGCACGAGCCCCCGAACTGGTGGACCGTGTCTTCCGGGATCTGCCCGATCTGCTGCACGAAGGCGACCTGCTCATCTTCAACGACACCAAGGTGGTCAAGGCCCGCATCTTTGGCGAGAAGGCCAGCGGCGGCAAGCTGGAACTGCTGATCGAGCGCGTGCTGCAGGGCAATGAAGTCGTGGCCCACATGAAGGTCAGCAAAAAGCCGCTGCCCGGTGCCCGCGTTCACCTGTGTGGCGGCGTGAAAAACGGCGGCTTTGACGGCGTACTGCTGGGCCGCTGGCCCGATGAGAACGGCCCCCTGTTCCGCTTTGCGCTGCAAGGTGCCAACAACGAAACACCCTGGGAGCTGATGGACAAGTTTGGCCACCTGCCCCTGCCTCCCTACATTGAGCGCAACCAGAACACCGAGGAAGACCCGGACGAGGAAGAAGATTCCGAGCGCTACCAGACCGTGTTCGCCAGCCACCCCGGTGCCGTGGCCGCACCTACGGCTGCGCTGCACTTTGACGAAAAGGTGCTGGCCGGCCTCAAGGAAAAAGGCGTGGAAACGGCGGCCGTGACCCTGCACGTGGGCGCAGGCACCTTCCAGCCCGTGAAGGTAGAGAACATTGCCGAGCACCAGATGCACAGCGAGTGGTACAACATTCCGCTGGAGACGCTGGCAGCCTTGGAGCGCTGCCGCCAGCGCCGTGGCCGCATCATTGCCGTGGGTACGACCAGCGTGCGCACACTGGAATCCTGGGCACGCACAGGGCAGATTTCGGGCGACACCAACATCTTCA